>NZ_UBIZ01000416.1:0-26316 GCF_900465275.1 Parafrankia sp. Ea1.12
TAGGATCGAACACACGTTCGACCATAAAGGTGTGTGCGCCACCCCGACAAGCACGAACCCGACGAGACCACACCAAGTTCACATTCGGCCCGGGAAGATTTCTCGTTGCGAACAGCCGGCGGACTCTACGGAATGGTTGATACGTTTCACTTAACGTAGTAGCAGCGAGTCTCCTACCGGGACCACGGGGCAATCTTTGTCTAGATCGTCAGCGGGGGCCGGAAACTGCGCACCGCCTCGGAAGGAGCCCGTCTTGCATATCCCGTCCCTCAGCTTGTATATCGGATGGCTCAGCCTCAACGAACTCCTCGTCGTCGCCGTCTTCGAGATTTTCGCCATTGCGATCGTGGCTCTGCAGGTCAGGCGCCCAGTCCGGCGGTGCGGCCTTCGCCGGTTCCGGTGAGCAGTGCACGAGCGCGGGCGAGCACGATCGAGTCACTGTCGGTGTAGGCCACCCGGCAGTCCGGGGCGATGCGCTGGGCGACCTCGTGCGGGTTCGGCGAAGTGGGAAGCCGGTGCCAACGTCAAGGAACCGGCTCCCCGCGTCCTGGGCGAGAAACCGGGTCACCGGTGCAGGAACGCACGGTAATCCGGTCCGGGGTGCGTGCCCGGGACCGGCGGATGGGGGTGATGCCTCGCCTGCGCCGCGACACCAGACCCACACCGTTGGTGAGCGCCCGGTAGTGGTGGCCGTGGGTGACGGATTGTTGAGTGTCAGCCAGGGTTGCTTCGTAACAAGGTTGCGAAGATGAACCGGTGCCGACCGGCGGTAGCGCCGCACGGCAGCACGCCACCCGGGGTCCGACAGGTCCCGGCGCGGGCGGTGAATGTGGGGCGGGGGCTCGATGGGGGACGTACGTGCAACGGCACGAGGCAGGTGACGCGCCGCCGACAGCGGGCGCGGGTCGGGACAGTGCCGACGCGCACCAGAACGTCGGCGAGCGCGAAGCCACCGGCACACGCCGGAAGACCGGGTCAGACCGGAAGACCGGATCAGACCGAAAGACCGGATCAGACCGGACGAGCGGGTCGGACCGGGCAGCCACGCCAGGCCGGGCAGCGACGACAAAGCGGAGCGCCGCGTCCGAACGGACAGCCACGCCAGAGCGGAAGACCGGGTCAAGCCGGAACACCGACTCGACCCGGAGAACCGGCGGCAGGAGCAAGGCGACCACCGGCGCGAGCCGGAGAGCCGCCGGCGCAGGCGACGTGGTGACCGACACCGCCGAGGACACCGCCACCGAGGTCCCCGGCAACGCGTCCGGAGCGGGCACCGGCCCGGTACCGAAGACCGGCGAAGGTCCCGGCGGCGCTGGTGAAGGTTCAGGCGTGGACGTGTCCGGGTCTTCGGGCCCGCTCCCGTTCGCTGCCGGGACAGACGTGCCCGTCGGGAGCGGTGCGGGCGAGGACGTGATCGCGCGGACGCTGCCGTACGAGCGCCTCGGCACGCCGGGCTCGCCGATGCGGCCGGACAAGACTCTCGTCAGCTCCGTGGCTCGGACCAGTGCCACCAGCCAGAGCAGCCCCACCAACTCGGGCAGCTCAACCAGCACGGGCAGCCCCAACCGTTCGGACAGCCCTTTCCGCCAGCGGGCCTCTGCCGGCCTGGGCAGCCCCGTGAGCAAGGGCGGGGGCCCGGTTGGGAGCACCAGCGAGAACCCCGTCCCGGACGGGCCAGGGCCCGGAACCGGGCCCGAAGCCGGGGCCGGAACCGGGCCCGAAGCCGAAGCCGGGGCCGGAGCCGGGCCCGAAGCCGGAGCCGGAGCCGCGGACCCGGGCGAAGCTGCCCAGGCGCCAGGGGCCGGAGGCCAGGGGAAGGACGGCCGCCGCGGCGGGAATCACCGCGGCGGGACGGCTCGTCGAGGTAGGCCGCGCCGACGACGTCGCACCGTGCTCGGGGTCGTCGCCGCCGCGATGGTCATCCTGCTCGGCGCGATCGGCCTGGTGACGCTCACCGGCGGCCCGGATTCGCGGCGTTCGGCCGATGCCCCGGCGGCGAGTCAGGCCCCGGATACGGCGAAGGCGCCCGGGGCACAGCCCACGCAGCCTCAGCCGGAGCCGGCGCCGACCGGGCCGGCCGCGCCGGGGGTGCGGTGGCCCTCCGGGGCGAACGGGAACCCGCCGCTGGACATCCGCGCCTGGGAGGCCTGGACGGGGCGGCTGACGAACGTCGCAGTCGTCTTCACCAAGCGTAACGACTGGAACGGGATCGCCTACGACAACTGGCCGATGTCGGACTACCCGCCGGGGGTGTACAACGGGCAGCTTTCCATCGCCCAGCCGCTGTTCCCGCGGTCGGGTGACGAGCGGACCTGCGCCCGGGGTCACTATGACGCCTACTGGGCGGCGTTCGGCCAGACCCTGACGCGTAATGGCCGGCCCGACGCCATCGTCCGGCTCGGTTGGGAGTTCAACGGGAACTGGTTCTGGTGGTATCCGCGGGACACCGCGACCTGGAAGACCTGTTTCCAGCGGGCGGTTACCCAGATCCGGTCGACGGCGCCGGCGGTGCGGATCGACTTCAACGTCAGCGCGCACCGTGACCGGATGCCGAACGGTGACGACGTGTGGGCGGCCTACCCGGGCGACGAGTTCGTGAGCATCGTCAGCAGTGACGCCTACGACTCCTACCCGCCGTCGCGCTCCGCGGAGACCTTCGACCAGCAGTGCAACATCCCGTCGGGGGCGTGCACCGTGGCCGCGTTCGCGCGGGCGCACGGCAAGCAGTTCGCGGTGCCGGAGTGGGGACTCGTCCGGGTGGACGGGAACGGTGGCGGCGACAATCCGCTCTTCATCGAGAAGATGCACGACCTGTTCGACCGGAACCGGGACATCCTCGCCTACGAGGCGTATTTCAGCACCGCCGAGGCGGACAACGTGCGTTCCTCGCTGATCAACCCGCCGCTGAACCCGATGGCCGCGCAGCGGTACCTGGAGCTGTTCGGTGCCGGAGCCGGCGGCAGTGGCAGCCCCGGCGGCCTGTGACCCGGGTGGTGACCGGTCCGGCCGTGATCTGAACGGCGGCCCGGTCCGGCCGTGACCCGGGCCGTGACCCGGGCCGGCTCGAGGAGCGTGGTGGCTGCTCCCCGCGCCGGCCCGGGTCACGGGCGGCCCTACCCCGTCACCTGGGCGTGGGCCCGCGTACCGGTCAGGCGGAGGCCTCGTACTCGGCCACGAAGGGCGTGTCGGCCTTGATCTTGCCCACGGTCTTGGCGCCACCGGGATCGCCGAGCGGCTCGTCCCGGCCGGGCAGGACCTTGGTGAAGAACTCCTTCTCGCTCTTCACGAAGGGGCGCTCGGCCTTGGGCACCTCCAGGTCGAGCATGATCGCGCCGATCGGGCAGGCGGACGCGCAGGCGCCGCACTCGGTGCACTCGTTCGGGTTGATGTAGAGCTTCCGGTCGCCCTCGTAGATGGCGTCGACCGGGCACTCGTCCAGGCATGCGGTGTCTTTGACGTCGATGCAGGGCGACGTGACGACGTAGGGCATCGGAACTCTCTTTCTTTCCTTCTTCACGGACGGCGGGCGTCCGGGGGAGGTCTCGTTACGCGGTCGGCCGCGAGGAGGGGCTCAGGCCCGGCTGGCCGGCACCGACCAGGAGTCGTCGCCGGTGAGCAGCTCCTGCAGGTCGCCTCGGCCGCCCGCGCGGGCGGTGGCGAGGCGGTTCTGGTACTGCTTGTCGAAGCTCGGCCGCTCCACCGCGCGGTACACGCCGATCGGCGCGAGCTCGGGGTGGGTGTCCGCGATCCGGGCGAGGGCGTAGGCGTAGGTCGGGCTGGTCGAGCGCGGGTCGTGGATCACGACGCCCTTCTCCACCGACCGGCCGAACTTCAGGTCGCCGGTCTCGGGGTCGCGCAGGATCGCCCACTGGCTGTCGGCACCGAACAGGATCGGCTGGCCGGCCTCGAGCCGGATCGGGCCGTCGGCCGCGGTGGGCTCCGTCGCGGAGGCGGCGACGTCGTCCCGGGGCGCGACGTTGAAGGTCGGGCAGTTCTGCCGGATCTCCACGAGCGCCGAGCCGTCGTGCGCGTGGGCGGCGGCGAGGATCTCCGTCATGTGCTTGCGGTCGGTGTCGACCGTGCGGGCGAGGAAGGTCGCCTCGGCGCCCAGGGCCAGCGCGGCCGGGTTGAACGAGTGGTCCAGCGAGCCGAACGGGCTGGACGGGGTGACCGTGCCGGGCTTCGTCGCGGGCGAGAACTGGCCCTTGGTCAGACCGTAGATCTGGTTGTTGAACATGATGATCTTGAGGTTGACGTTACGGCGCAGCGCGTGGATCAGGTGGTTGCCACCGATCGACAGCGAGTCGCCGTCACCGGTGACGACCCAGACCGACAGGTCCGGCCGGTTGATCGAGATGCCGGTCGCGATGGACGGCGCCCGCCCGTGGATCGAGTGGATGCCGTAGGTGTCGAGGTAGTAGGGCAGCCGGGACGAGCACCCGATGCCGGAGACCACGACGAAGTTCTCGCGCGGGATCCCGAGGGTCGGCAGCAGGTTCCGCATCCCGTTGAGGATCGCGTGGTCACCGCACCCCGGGCACCAGCGGGCGTCCTGCCCGGTGGAGAAGTCCTTCGCTGTGAGCTGCTTGCCTACCGCGTCTGAGCTGGTCACTTGCCCGCCTCCGAATCCGATCCGAGCTCGCTGCGGCCCAGCTCGCTCATGCCGAGCGTGCTGGCGCCGCCCGCGGCCTTGATGTCCTCACTGGTGATCTCGGTGTCGCCGAGGTCGGCGCCGTGGACGAGCCGGGTGAACACCGCGGCCAGCTCGACCGCGCGGAAGGGAAGCCCGCGGGTCTGGGTGTAGCCGACGGTCTCGACCCCGCAGTGCATCCGCAGCAGGCCGGAGAGCTGACCGAGGTTCATCTCGGGCACCAGCACCGTGTCGTAGGACGACAGCACGGCGGCCAGGTTCGCCGGCAGCGGGTTGAGGTAGCGCAGGTGCGCCTGGGCGATGGCCAGCCCCTGGTCGCGGACAAGCCGGCAGGCGGCGCCGATCGGCCCGTAGGTCGAGCCCCAGCCGACCACCAGCACCCGGGCACCGAATCCGGGCGCCCCGCTCGGGTCGTCGACCTCCAGCGCCGGCACCTTGATGCCGTCGACCTTGTTCTGGCGGGTGCGGACCATCAGGTCGTGGTTGTCCGCGTCGTGCGAGACCTCGCCGCTGCCGTCGGCCTTCTCCAGACCACCGATGCGGTGCTCCAGGCCGGGGGTGCCGGGGATGGCCAGCGGGCGGGCGAGGGTGCGCGGGTCACGCGCGTACGGGTGGAACTTCGGCGTGCCGTCCTTGCCCACGGCGTTGGGCTTGGTGGCGAACTCGATGCCGAGGTCGGGGAGCTCCTCGACGGCCGGGACCTTCCACGGCTCGCTGCCGTTCGCGATGTAGGAGTCGGACAGCAGGATGACCGGGGTGCGCCGCTCCAGCGCGATCTGCGCCGCCTCGAACGCCGCGGCGAAGCAGTCCGCGGGCGACTGGGCGGCGAGCACCGGCAGCGGGGCCTCGCCGTGCCGGCCGTAGAGGGCCTGCAGCAGGTCGGACTGCTCGGTCTTCGTCGGCAGGCCGGTCGACGGTCCGCCGCGCTGCACGTTGACGATGACCAGCGGCAGCTCCAGCGAGATCGCCAGGCCGATCGCCTCGGACTTGAGCGCCATGCCGGGGCCGGAGGTGACGGTGACGCCGAGCATGCCGGCGAACGAGCCGCCGATCGCCGCGCCGATCGCCGCGATCTCGTCCTCGGCCTGGAAGTGGCGGACGTCGTGCGAGGTGAGCTTGCTCAGCTCGTGCAGGACGTCGGTCGCCGGGGTGATCGGGTACGCGCCGAGGAACAGCGGCATCCCGGCCTGGTGCGCGGCGGCGACGAGACCGAAGGCGATGGCCCGGTTGCCGCGCATGTGGCGGTAGGTGCCCGGGGGCAGCGCCGCGGGCTTCACCTCGTAGGAGACGGCGAACGCCTCGGTGGTGTCGCCGTAGTTCACGCCCGCCCGCAGCGCCGCCAGGTTGCCGGCGAGGATCTCCGGCGGCTTCTTGGCGAAGCGCTTCTCCAGGTAGGCGATGGTGCTCTCGACCGGCTGGTTGAACATCCAGGAGACCAGGCCGAGGGCGAACATGTTCTTCGTCCGGGCGGCGTCCTTGCGCTTGAGGCCGAGGCCGTCGGTGGCGCCGACGGCGAGCCCGGTCAGGTCGACCGCGTGCACGATGTAGTTGCCCAGCGAGCCGTCGGTCAGCGGGTCGGAGTCGTACCCGGCCTTCTCCAGCGAGCGCACGTTGAACGCGCCCGAGTCGACGATCAGGACGCCTCCGGGACGCAGGTCCTTCAAGGTCGCCTTCAGCGCCGCCGGGTTCATCGCGACGAGGACGTCGGGCTGGTCACCCGGGGTGGTGATGTCGTGGTCGGCGACGTGCAGCTGGTAGCTCGAGACACCGCCGACGGTTCCGGCTGGCGCCCGGATCTCGGCCGGGAAGTCCGGCAGCGTGGCCACGTCGTTGCCGGCCTCCGCGGCCTGCGCGCCGAAGCGGTCGCCGGTGAGCTGCATGCCGTCGCCGGAGTCGCCGGCGAACCGGATCACGACCCCCTTGAGGCGGCGTACCCGCGATTCAGGCTGTTCGAAGAGCTCGGTTGTCATCTCGAACCTCGTCTTGGATGGGGGTGCTCTGGGAAAGGGAGCGGACGCGCAGGACAGCGCGGGCCACCAGATCCGCGGCGGTGCGGATCTCCTCCGTCGTGGTGGCGCGGCCCAGGCTGAAGCGCAGGCTCTCCCGGGCCTCGGTGGCCGTGCGGCCCATGGCGAGCAGGACATGGGACGGCTCGTCCCCGCCACCGCTGCACGCCGAGCCGGCCGAGATCGCCACACGCGGAGCACAGGCCTGGACCTCGTCGGCACCGGCGCCGACGAAGCGGAGATTGACGGTGTTCGGCAGCCTGGCACGGTCCGGGCCGTTGAGCTCGACGGCTCCGGGCCCGAGCCGCTTCGCCAGGGTCTCTGTCAACAGCGCAGTCAGCAGCGCCGTCAGCGCGCCCTGGCGCCTGCCGTCGTCGGCCATCGACTCGGCTGCGATGCGGGCGGCCGCTCCGAAGCCGGCGATCCCGGCGGTGTTGAGGGTGCCGGCCCGCAGGCCGCGTTCCTGGCCGCCGCCGTGCACCCTGGGCGCGAGGCGTGGCCAGGCGTCCTTCGACGCGATCAGCGCGCCGACACCTTTGGGACCGTAGAGCTTGTGCGCGGACGCGACGGCCAGGTCGACGCCCGTCTGCTCGAGCTCGACCGGGATGCGGCCGAGGGCCTGGGTGACGTCGCACAGGAGCAACGCCCCGGCGGAGTGCACCGGTTCGACCAGTGGCCGCAGGTCGTTCACGGCCCCGGTCTCGTTGTTCGCCGCCATCACCGCGACCAGCGCGACGTCCGGCCCGAGTCGGCGCCGCAGGTCGTCGACGTCGATGGTGCCGTCCGGGTGGACGGCGATCCGCTCGGCGGCTGTCGCGTCGCCAGCCGACACCGCGGCGTCGGCGGCGCCGAGCACCGCGGGATGCTCGGTGGCCCCGACGAGGATCCGGCGTCGCCCCGGCTCGGCGGTGGCGAGGACCCCACCGATCGCCAGGTTGGCGGCCTCGGTCGCCCCGGAGGTGAACACGACCTCGCGGGGGCGGGCGCCGGCGAGTGACGCGACCTCACGCCGGGCCCGCTCGACGATCCGCGTCGCCTCCTGGCCGGGGGCGTGCTTGCTGGCCGGGTTGGCGAACCGCTCGGTGAACAGCGGGAGCATCACCTCGACCACCCGCGGGTCGACGGGCGTGGTCGCGTTGTGGTCGAGGTAGATCACCGTGGCTCCCCGGAGCCGGGCCCCTGGCCGCCGCAGGACGGGCAGTGCGGGTCACGTCGGGCTCGCAGCACCCGGAAGTCCAGGTCCCAGAGGTCGAACTGGAGCAGCCTGCCGGCCGCCGGCTCACCGAACCCGGAGATGATCTTTATCGCCTCGGTCGCGGCGAGGCAGCCGACCATCCCCGACACGGCGCCGAGGACGGTGAAGCCCAGCGGCTGCCAGGACGGGTCGCCCTCGGTGAAGACACAGCGCAGGCAGGGCGATCCGGGCTGGACGACCAGCAGGTTCCCCTCGGTGGCGTTCATCGCGGCGACGACCGCCGGGGTCCGGGTCGCGACGCAGGCGTCGTTGAGCAGGTAGCGGTCGGGGAAGTTGTGGCGGGCGTCCACGACGACGTCCGCCCCGGCGACGAGGCGGCCCAGCTCGGGGAGCTGGGACAGCTCGCGGTCGATCGCGACGATCTCGACTCCCGGGTGGTGCGCGCGCAGGGTCTGCTCCGCGCAGGCCACCCGGGAGCCACCGATCCACTCGGGGCGCATCAGGGTCTGCCGGTTGAGGTCGGGCTCCTCCAGCGCGCCCGGGTGGACCAGGACCAGCCGGCCGACCCCGGCGGCGGCGAGGTAGGTCGCGGCCGCCCCGCCGACGCCGCCCACGCCCGCCACGAGCACGGTCGCGCCGCGCAGCCGCTCCTGGGCCGCCGGGCCGAAGCCCGGCAGGTCGAGCTGCCGGTCGTACCGACCGGGCAGGCTCGCTCCCCCGCTGCGCTGCGCCGGCGCCAGGGCCGGGGCCAGGGCCAGGGCCGTCGGTGCCAGCGCCGTTGCTGGCACCGCGGCCTCGGACGCCCCGCGGGCATCGACCGGACCGACCGGGCCGGACGCCGGCGGAGAACTACGCCGGGTCACTATCATGCTGCGCTCCATGACTGGTCCGTGTGTTCCGTCGGGGGGTCGGTGTGGTGGGCCGGGGTTCGCCGTCAGGAGACGAGGGCGACGCGGCCGATCTCGGGCAGGCTCTCCTTGATGCGCTTCTCGATCACCGCGGTGACGGTGGCCGAGGCGCTGGAGCAGCCGTTGCAGGCGCCGACAAGCCGGATGTGGACCTCGGCGGTGCCCGGCTCCCCGTTACCCGCGAGCACGGTGACGAGCTGCACGTCGCCGCCGTCGCCCTGCAGGAACGGCCGGATCTCGGCGATGACGTCCTCGACCTGGCC
The DNA here is from genome assembly GCF_900465275.1 of Parafrankia sp. Ea1.12. Classification (NCBI taxonomy): domain Bacteria; kingdom Bacillati; phylum Actinomycetota; class Actinomycetes; order Frankiales; family Frankiaceae; genus Parafrankia; species Parafrankia sp. Ea1.12. Next base: position 9,024 of record NZ_UBIZ01000416.1, read on the forward strand.
GCGCAGCCGGTCGTCGGCCTCGGCGCGCTCGGGCTCCTCCGGGGTGCCGAACGAGTTGCCGCAGCCGCACGAGCTGGTCGCGTTCGGGTTGGTGAAGGTGAACCCGGAGGAGGTCAGCGACTCGACATAGTCGATCCGCAGCCCCCGCAGGTGCCCCATCATCGACGAGTTGACGAAGACGTCGAACCCGTCGGAGTGGATGACGATGTCGTCGCTCTCGGCTCCGGGGGCGAGCGCCAGGTTGTAGGTGAGGCCGGAACAGCCGCCCGGGTTCACGCCCACACGCAGGCCGAAGCCGGCCGTCTCCGCGCTGCCGCCGAGCAGGGTCCGCACCTGGGCGCGGGCGCGCTCGGTCAGTTCGACGGTGCTCTGGACGAGGGTCATGACCGCGCTACCTCCAGGTCTGTGACGTCGGTGCCGGCGCTGTGGGAGCCGGTGCCGACGGAACGGGTGTGGGCGGGGCGCGCACCGTCGGCGCGTGCCTTCTCCGGGGTGGTCCGCTCCGCGCGGGACTTCTCGGTGCGCGGGTCGGTACGGGCGTGCTCGGCGTCGTGGCGGTGGCCGGAACCGGCGGCGTGGCGGTGGCCGCCGCCGGAACAGGAGCCGGACTTGCCGCCCTCACCCGAGCAGGAGCCGGGCCGGACGGTGACGGCGAACTCGAACGGGTCGTCGTCCATGAGGTCCGGGTCGAGCAGGTCGACGTCCACCAGTTCGCCCTGCACCAGCTCGGCGCGCACCAGCTCGGCCTCGGCCATCTCGGCCTCCACCTCGTCGAGGTCGATCTCGTCGAGGTCCGTGAAACCGGTGCCGGCGGGGTCGGGGTTCACCGGGACGGCCGCGCGGGCGGCCGCGGTGAGCCGGCCGCCGACGGTGGCGACGGCCTTCTCGATCAGTTCGTAGACCTCGACCGGCTCGATCCCGGCGGCCTCGAGCGCGTCGTACGGCCCCGGGCCGATCTTGCTGCACAGGACGGCGGAGCAGTCGGAGAGCATCTCGATGGTCTTGTCGAGCACCGAGGCGCCGTCCCCGCACTCGGTCGGGCCCTCGCAGTAGCGCTGCACGTCGCGGGTCTGGACGAGCCGGGCCCAGCTGCGGCCGGCCTCGTAGATCCAGAACTCGGAGGCGTGGCCGAAGTGCTGGTTGACCACGCCGCTGCCCTTGGTCGCGACGGCGACCAGGACGACGTCGTCGGGCCTGGTCGCCGGGCCGGCGACGGTCACCGTCTCGCGCTCGGCGCGGGTCTCCTGGCGCCACCGCTCGATCTCGGCGTGGGCGGCGAGGCGGCCTTCCAGGTCGTAGGCGATCTCGCGGCCCTGGTAGGTCTCCGGGGTGAACTCGTCACCGCGGTCCTCGCCGAGCAGGCCGACGGCGTCCGCCCGGCACTGCCGGCAGTGCCGCATCATGTTCATGTCGGCGCCGTCTTCGCCCTCGCAGCGGTCCTGCAGGGCCTTGAGCTGCTGGGGCGTCGGGCCCGGCTGGCCGGCGAGGCCGAACACGGTGCCGTGCTCCGGGGCGGAGACCAGCGGCATCACGTTGTGCAGGAAGGCACCGAGCCCGCGGACGGTCTTCGAGACCTCGACGAGGTGCTCGTCGTTGACCCCCGGGATCATCACCGAGTTGACCTTGGCGAGGATCTTGCGCTCGGCCAGCATGGCGAGGCCCTCGAGCTGGCGCTCGGAGAGGATCTTCGACGCCTCCCGGCCCGTGTACTTCTTGCCCTTGTAAGCGACCCAGGGGTAGATCCGCTCGCCGACCTCGGGGTCGATCATGTTGATCGTGATCGTGACGTGGTCGACGTTCAGCGCGGCGATGCGGTCGACGTGGTCGGGCAGGGTGAGCCCGTTCGTCGACAGGCACAGCTTGATGTCGGGGCAGTCCCGGGCGACCAGTTCCAGGGTGCGGAAGGTGCGCTTCGGGTTGGCGAGCGGGTCGCCGGGGCCGGCGATGCCCAGCACGCTCATCTGCTTGATCTCGCTGGCGACCAGCTTGACCTTGGCGAGCGCGTCCTCGGGGGTGAGCAGGTCGCTGGTGACGCCGGGCCGGCTCTCGTTCGCACAGTCGTACTTGCGGTTGCAGTAGTTGCACTGGATGTTGCAGCCGGGCGCCACCGCCACGTGCATCCGGGCGTAGTACTGGTGCGCCTCGGAGCTGTAGCAGGGGTGGTTGGCGATCTTCTCGGCGATCTCCGGATCGGTGGCCGGAGTGCTGCTGCCGCAGCTCTTCTTGGACGCGCAGCCGCCACCCGGGGCGGGCGCCGCGCCCTGGGCGGGCGAGCCGTTCTGACCAGGGGTGGCCGTCCGACCGGTCAGCAGCTCCGCCGTGGCGGCGGGCAGCACCGGAAGCATGACGGGCTCGTTGTTCACGACAGCCCCTCCTCCTTGTCGGTGGTCCCGCTGGTCACGGCGGCGCTGCTGTCAGCCGCGGAACTTGTGGCATGGGCGGTGGCGGCGGCGGCGGCCCGGCTGGACGGGGAGGTCTCCCGCACCGCGGCCTCGAGCTCGCGCTCGAGGGCGCCGACGACCCGGCCGTTCTCGAACGCGACGGCGTAGACGATGTGCTCCTGCAGGTACAGGCCCACGTTGATGACCTCGCCCCGGGTGCCGGGCTCGACCAGGATCTGGCCGGTCGCGATGTTCGGGTCCGGGAAGGTCCCGTCCTGGCGCAGGGCCTTGGTGGTGGCGACGACGTCACCTACGTCGAAGGTCGACTTCATCGCTGCTGGCCCTTCTCGTCGGTCTGGGTGGTCGCCGGTCGCTCGACCGTGATCTCGGACATGGGGACGAACCCGGCGGGCTCTGGCGCGCGGTCCTTCAGCACCTTGAACAGGCGGTGGTCCAGCGCGGTGGCCGTGGTGAAGGCCTCGTAGGCGCGGACGAGGGCTGCCCGGTAGTCCCGCAGCAGCGCCTCGGGGGACACCTCGGCGTCGGCCCCCTCGTGCAGGCCGGCGATCTCCTCTGCGAAGAAGCGCAGGATGTGCAGCCGGTTGACGGCCACCACCCGCGGGTCGTAGTCGACGTCGAGCAGCTCGAAGTACTGCTCGGCGGTCGAGCAGCGGCGGAACTCCTCGAGCTGGCTGGTGAGCGCGCTCATGCTCCCGCTCCCTTCCCGGTGCCACCGGCGGCGCCGGCGCGCAGCTCGTTCTCCAGCAGCGCGATCTCGGCGTAGGCGTCGTAGGTACGGCGGGCGAGGTCGAGGATGTTCTCCCAGTTGATCGGGAGGTCCTCGGCGAGGTCGTGCAGGTCGAGCTTGAGCTGCGAGGCCTTGCTGTTCAGCTTGCGCAGCCGGGTCGTGACGGCGGCGACATCGGTGCTGGTGCTGGTCTCAGGAGTCATCGCGGGCGACCTCCCTCCACTGCTCGACGAGCTTGGCGGCGGCGGTGACCATGGCCTCGCCACGGGCGGCGAGGTCCTCGAGCGAGTTGAAGCCGAAGCGCTGGACGTCGCGCAGGACGTCGGAGAGCACCACCAGCCGCCCGCCGAAGACGATCACCCGGCCGAAGCCCTCGTGGTTGAGGTCGAGCACGGTGGTGGTGATGACCCCGGTCGCCTTCTCCACCGAGGCGGCGACGGCCTGGTAGAAGGAGCGCACGCGCCCCTCGATGACGGCGTCGATGTCGCAGTTGGAGGCGATCTGCCGCCGCTGCTCGCGGGTGAGGATGAACGGGCCGAGCAGCTGCTCGTCGGGCAGCCGGTCGAGGTTGCCGTAGGTGTCGCCGGCGCGGAGCTGGTCGACGAGGTCCCGCAGGAACCCCTCGAGCTGGCCGCCTGCGCTGGGGGCCGGTGTGGTCATGCCGTTCCTCCCATGGTCATCGGGTTCGAGGTGGCGGGGTCTACTGCGGCCTGGCCGGCGCGACCGGCGCGGCGGTGGCCGACGGCGAGGAGGTCGGGGTCCAGGCGGGCGCCACCTGCGGGCTGTGCGCCCGAAGGACCTTGCGCAGCCAGGGCGGCGGGTTGCCCGCGAGCACGCCGACGAACTTGGCGAGCAGGGAGTCGATCTCGGTGCCCACGGGGACCTTCATCGGGTGGATCCGGGCCTTGACGACCTTCGCCGCCGCCGTCCCTCCGATGTCGCAGACGTTGAGGATCGCGCAGTCGACGACCGCCGCGAGCCTCGAGGCGATCTTGTCCTCTTCGTCGTCCTCCGCGGGCCCGAGCTCTCTGGTCTCGAACAGGTGGAAGCCCTCGGGCCCGACCTCGTAGACGTCGAACCGGCGGCACCAGCCGAAGTGCTGGTCCACGGCGTGGCCGTCGCTCGTCGCAAAAGCGATCTTCAACATGGGGACTCCTGGCACAGAACGTCGAGCTGGTCGAACGAGTCGAGCGGATGTTCGCGGACGTCGTGGCGCCCCGGGCGGTGATCGGCCCGGTGATCCGCCTGGTGGTGGTCGAGCAGCCGGTTCGCCGCGTCGACGAGCAGCCGCAGGCTGCCCCCGTACCCGGCGGTCGTGCGCAGGGCCGATCCGAGCCGGTCGTAGATCGGGAATCCGACGGCCAGGTGGGCGGCGCCGATGCGGTCGGCGACCGTGCGGACGTGACTCGACCCGATGAGCAGTTCCGCGCCGCCTTCGAGGGCGCGTTCCTCCAGCTCGGTCAGGTCGCCGATGACGATCTCGTCCCAGGGGGCGGTGGCGAGCACGGGAGCGTCCGTCGGCGACACCGCCGCGACGATCTCCGCGCCGACGTCGTGCAGCAGGGAGCCGACGGCGACCAGCGCCTCGGGCTCCATCGCGAGCGCGATCCGCGCCCCGCCGAGGACGAAGTGGGTGTCGAGCAGGCCGTCCGCCAGCCGGGCGCGGGCCCGCCGCACCTCGGGCGCCGGTCCGCGTCCCGAGTAGGCCATCAGCTCGGTGACCAGCCTGTCCACCGCGGCGAGGCCGCTGAGGTGGTCGTGGTGGATCAGGTCGGCGGCGGTCCGCGCGGCCAGGTCGACCCCGGCCTCCGCGGCGGTCGCGCCGGCGGTGATGATCAGGCCGGCCTCGTCGAGGCGGCGCAGCTGCGCGAGCCCCGTGCCACCGGTCGTCGTCGGCTGCCAGGACGGGGCCAGGTGCCCGTCGAGGGAGCCGGAGAGATCCGGGACCAGCACCGGCGCCATCCCGAAGGAGCGGATCAGCGCGCAGAGCTCGTCGAGGTCGGCGGCCGACAGGGACGGCCCGACGAGCACGGCGACCGTCTCGGGCGCGGAACCGGTTCCGGGACCGGAGCGCGAACCCGGGTAATCGTCGGAGTCGGCGTGGTCGAAGGGGACGGTGGTGACCAGCGAGCGCAGCGCGGCCGACCAGCCGTCCGACAGCCCGCCGGCGAAGTCCGGCGTGGACACCCGCACGATCAGCGGCGCGCCCTCGGGCGTGGTGTGGTTCATCATCGCGATGTACTGGCGCACCTGGCCGGCGACGTCCTCGCCGCTGACCTCGGTGACGCCGGTGGTCAGCAGGCCGATGATCCGCGGGTTCTGCTTGGCGCGGATGCCGTCCAGGTTGGCGACGAGGTCGTCGCCGCTGCCGAGCACCGCGGACACCTCGGTGACACCGGTGGTCTGCAGCGGGACGGGCTCGTTGAAGTGCCGGGTCAGCAGCGCCTTGGCGAACGAGGCGCAGCCCTTCGACCCGTGCATGACGGGCATCGCCGCGGCGAGGCCGAGGAAGACCAGCGCCCCGCCGAGCGGCTGGCTGAACCGCAGCGGGTCCAGGCCGGGCCGGCGGTCACTCGTGACGACCCTCGCCATCACGCCACCCCCTCGACGTCCCAGGGCGCGGGGGCGCGGACCTGCTCCCACACCGGGTTCGACAGCGCCATGTCGAGGCGGCGGGCCAGCTCGACCGCGCCGCGGTAGCCCGCGTAGGGGATGTGCCGCTCCTGGTTGATGTCGAGGAACGGCAGCCGGCCCTTGAGCGCCGTGTACTGGTTGCGGCCGCCGGCGACGAGGATGTCCGCGCGGGTCTCCTCGGCGATGCGCAGCAGCTCGCGCGGGCTGCCCTCGGAGACGATCCTGGCGTCGGGGCCGAGCAGTTCGCGGATCTTCTCGACGTCGCCGTCGGAGCTCTTGGTGATGCCGTTCGCGACGACCTCGATGCCGAGGTCCTGCAGCGCGGAGACGATCGACCAGCTCTTGACCCCGCCGGTGTAGAGCACCGCGCGCCTGCCGGCGAGCCGCTCACGGTAGGGCTCCAGGGCCAGGTCGACGGCGGTCTGCTCGAGGGCGATGACCTCCTCGGCGCGCCGGGCCAGCTCCGCGCCGCCGAGCAGGCGGGCGAACTCGCGCAGGGTGTCGTTCATCGCGCGGACGCCGTAGAAGCTGCCCTCGAACCAGGGGATGCCGTAGCGATCCTCCAGGCCGCGGGCCAGGCCCAGCAGCGCCCGGGAGCAGACGACCATCGTCGCGCGGGCCCGGTGCGCCGCGGCGACGTCCGCGTAGCGCGCGTCGCCGCTGATGCAGGCCCGGACCCGGATGCCCATCTTGGCCAGCACCGGCAGGACGTCCCACAGCTCGCCGGCGATGTTGTACTCGCCGACCAGGTTCACGTCGAGCTCGGTCACGTCGGGCGGCTCGACCGTCCCGATGACGTGCTCGAGCAGGGCCTCGCCGGCGAGGCGGTTGCCCAGGTTCTTGTTGCCGGCGAACCCCGGGGCGTGCACCGGGATGACCGGGACGCCGGTGTGCGCGGCGGCCGCCGCGCAGACGGCGTCGAGGTCGTCGCCGATCATGGCGGTGACGCAGGTCGAGTAGACGAACACCGCCGGCGGGTGGTGCCGGCGGACGGCTTCGAGAATGGTGTCGAACAGGCGCTGCTCGCCGCCGAAGATGACGTCCTGCTCACCGACGTCGCTGGTGAAGCCGCGGCGGTAGAGGTCGGGGCCGGAGGAGAGGCTCCCCCGCCCGTCCCAGGAGTTTCCTGCGCAGGCGATCGGGCCGTGCACGACGTGGGCGCTGTCGACGATCGGAACCAGTGTGATCATCGCACCGTCGAAGGTGCATCCGCCGCTGGTGCCGCCGGGCGCGGGCTTGGGGCACCCGGCCTTGCGCTCCTTGGCGGACTTCTCGCGGTTGTGATCACATGCCGGTTCGGTGAATAGCGTTGCACGGTCAGTGGCGGCCATGGCGATCTCTCGGCTTAGGGAGGGTCGTCCCCTCGGTGAGCTGGGTGAGCGGGCCGTTCGATGGACCAGCAGTTCTTCTGAACCGGGGTGGTGCTGGCGGGTGGTGCCGGTGGGTGGTGCCGGTGGGATGGTGGCCGGCCGGCTGGGGCGCCGGCCCCGGCAGTGGCGGGGCACCTGCCTCCGCGGCGCGGGGGGCGCGGTCCCAGCGCGCGGGCGGGGGCCCCGGCGGAGCGGGGGCTCGGGGCCGCCAGCCGGCCGACCACTGGGAAGGCCGTGCGCGCCGCCCGGGGGACACCGGACGCTCAGGAGGCGTCCCCCGGACGGGGCCTAGCGCACGGCGTCGTAGCTATGGTCCGGGCTGGTCCGGTCAAGCTCGTCCAGCACGGTGTTCACGAGCTGCGTGAGCAGGTGCAGCCCGCCGGTGTAGCCGATGATCGGGAAGCGGTGCAGGTGGTGCCGGTCGAAGATCGGGAACCCGACCCGCACCAGCGGAACGTTCGCCTCCCGGGAGATGTACTTCAGGTAGGTGCTGCCGATGAGCAGGTCGACCGGCTCGGTGAAGACCAGCGACCGCAGGTGCCACAGGTCCTTCTCCGGCCAGACGGTGGCCGCCTCGCCGAACTTGCTCGCCGAGAGCACCTTCTCCATGCGGGCCTTGAAGGTGGTGTCGGCGTTCGTGCTGAGCACGTGCACCGGGATCATGCCGAGCTCGAGCACGAAGCGGGTCAGCGCCACGACGAGGTCCGGGTCGCCCGCGATGGCGACCCTCTTGCCGTGGAGGTAGGCGTGCGAGTCCGTCAGGGCGTCAACGAGACGGCCGCGCTCGACGGTGAGCTCGGCCGGGATCTCGACGCCCGCCAGCCGGGCGATCTCGGTCAGGAACTGGTCGGTGCCGCGGACCCCGATCGGGGTCTCCAGCACCAGCGTGTCCTGCTTCCACACGTCCCGGATCAGCTCGGTGGTCTTGCGGGTGGCGGACTCCTGCAGCAGCACGGTGGCGCGGCTGAACTTCGCCTTCGCCGCCTCGGCCAGCGGCGTGCCACCGGGGTAGAGGTCGTACTCCCCGTCGGCCGGCGAGTCGAGCGAGTCGGCGTGGTCGCCGAGGATCAGCGGGTCCACGCCCATCAGCTCGAGCACGCGCCGGTACTCGCGGAGGTTACCGGTGTAGGTCTCGAAACCGGGGATGATGTTCAGCCGGGGCTTCCCACCGGTCGCCGGCTCCGTCGCGTCCGCCGACTTCGTCAGGTTCTCAAGGATTCCCTTGAGCATGCTGTCGTACCCGGTGATGTGCGAGCCCACGAAGCTCGGGGTGTGGGCGTAGGGAACCGGGTAGTCGGCGGTGATCACCTCCTTGTCCTTGGCCGCGCCGATGTAGGCGAAGAGGTCCTCACCGATGACCTCGGCCATGCAGGTGGTGCTGACCGCGACCATCTTCGGCTTGTACAGGCTGGTCGCGTTCTCCAGCGCCTCGACCAGGTTGTTCAGGCCGCCGAAGACCGCCGCGTCCTCGGTCATGGACGTGGATGCCGCGGGGACGGGCTCCTTGAAGTGCCGGGCGAAGTGGCTGCGGAAGTACGCGACACAGCCCTGCGAACCGTGCACGAGCGGCAGCGTGCCCTGGAACCCGAGGCCCGCGAGCACCGCACCGAGCGGCTGGCAGGCCTTCGCCGGGTTGACGGTCAGCGCCTCCCGGGCGAAGTTCTTCTCCCGGTACTCCCAGCCGCGGGTCCACTCGAGGACGCGGGAAACCTCGGCGGATTCACTGCCGTTCTCGAACTCGGCCTTGCCCTCGAACTGCTTCTGGTAGACCTCGTCCTTGAACAGCTCGCTGTGGTCGAGGACCCGCAACGGAATGGAACTGCCTGTCTCGGGAGTCGTCGTCACCGGACATCCTCCTTTCTACCGTGACTGATGGCCGCCGGCGATCGCCGGCGGAGACCGGAAGATCCGGTCAGAACACCTCTCCGGCCTTCGACCAGGGGGTCTCCATGAGGTCCCAGGTCGGGCTGTTGATCGCGATGTCCATGTCGCGGGCGAAGACCGCGAAGCCGTCGACGCCGTGGTACGGCCCGGAGTAGTCCCAGGAGTGCATCTGGCGGAAGGGGATGCCCATCTTGTGGAAGACGTACTTCTCCTTGACGCCCGCACCCATGAGGTCCGGCTTGAGCCGCTTGGCGAACTCCTCCAGCTCGAACGCCGTCGGGTCGTCGTAGAGCACGACGCCTTCCTTGAGCTCGGCGTACGTGCGGGTGTAGTCGTCCTTGTGCGCGAACTCGTAACCGGTACCGACGACCTCCATGCCGAGGTCCTCGTAGGCGCCGATGGTGTGGCGGGGGCGCAGACCGCCGACGGCGAGCATGACGCGCTTGCCGTCGAGGCGCGGCTTGAACGCCGCCGTGATCTCGTCGAAGCGCTTCTGGTAACGCGCGATCGCGGCCTCGGTCTTCGCCTGGATCGTCTCGTCGAACTTGGCCGCGATGGCCCGCATCGAGTTGACGATCTTGGTCGGCCCGAAGAAGTTGAACTCGATCCACGGAGTGCCGTAACGCTCCTCCATGGTGGTGCAGATGTAGTTCATGGAGCGGTAGCAGTGGATCAGGTTCAGCTTCGACAGGTGCGTCGAGGCCATCTCGTTCAGCGTGCCGTCGCCGGACCACTGGGCGATGACGCGCAGGCCCATGTCCTCGAGGATCCGCCGGGACGCCCAGGCGTCGCCGCCGATGTTGTAGTCGCCGATGAGCGCGACGTCGTACGGGGTCTCCTTGAACGACTCGCCGCCGGTGCCGAGAACGTGGTCGCGGACCGCGTCGTTGGCGATGTGGTGGCCGAGCGACTGGCTCACCCCGCGGAAGCCCTCACAGCGGACCGGGATGACCGGCTTGCCAAGCTTCTTCGACGCCGTGCGGGAAACCGCCTCGATGTCGTCGCCGATCAGACCGATCGGGCACTCGGACTGGACCGAGATGCCCTTGGCCAGCGGGAAGAGCTCGTTGATCTCGTCGCAGACCTGCTCCAGCTTGGGGTCACCGCCGAAGACGATGTCCTTCTCCTGGAAGTCCGTGGTGATCTGCATCGCGGTGAAGTTGGTGACACCCCACGGACCGCGGGCGTAGTTGCGCCGGGTGGCCCAGGAGTACTGGCCGCAGCCGACCGGGCCGTGGCTGATCGTGACCAGGTCCTTCACCGGGCCCCACACCACGCCCTTGGAACCGGCGTAGGCACAGCCACGGATCGTCATGACCCCGGGGCGGGACTTGATGTTGGACTTGACCTCGCACTCCTTCGACCCCTCGGGGTCGTTGGCCTTGAGGTGCTTGGCGCGGAACTTGGCCGCCTTCTGGGGGTACTGCTCCAGGACCTCGGCGATCATCGCCTCGGTCTCGGCCCGCTGCGGAGCCGGAGTCGTCGTCATGATCGGGACCTCATCCTCGACAGTGTCAGAGCAGGTGGCCGGAGCCTCAGGCGACGGTCGCGTTGGCCTTCTGGCCGATGATCGACTCGTCTTCCTGCTCCATGATCCCGAACTCGATCAGCAGCTCCTCGAGCTCGTCCATGCTGATCGGGGTGGGGATGGTCTTCATGTCGTTCTCGTCGATCTTCTTGGCCAGCTGGCGGTACTCGTTGGCCTGGCTGTTCTCGGGGTCGTACTCGATGACCGTCATCCGGCGCAGCTCGGCGTGCTGCACGACGTTGTTACGCGGGATGAAGTGGATCATCTGGGTGTTGAGACGGCGGGCGAGCTCGATGATCAGCTCGTCCTCGCGGTCGGTGTTACGGCTGTTGCAGATGAGCCCACCGAGACGCACGCCACCGGAGTGCGCGTACTTGAGGACACCGCGGGCGATGTTGTTCGCGGCGTACATCGCCATCATCTCGCCGGAGGTCACGATGTAGATCTCCTGGGCCTTGCCCTGGCGGATCGGCATCGCGAAGCCACCGCAGACAACGTCACCGAGGACGTCGTAGGTGACGAAGTCGAGGTTCTCGTAGGCGCCGGCCTCCTCCAGGTAGGTGATGGAGGTGATGACGCCACGGCCGGCGCAGCCCACGCCCGGCTCCGGGCCACCGGACTCGACGCACTTGATGCCCCACTGGCCCTCGACCAGGACCTCGTCCAGCTCCAGGTCCTCGACCGAGCCCTTCTCCGCCGCGAGCTGGATGACGGACGTCTGGGCCTTCGAGTGCAGGATGAGGCGGGTCGAGTCAGCCTTGGGGTCGCAGCCGACGATCATGACGCGACGGCCCATCTCGGCCATGGCAGCCATGGTGTTCTGCTGGGTGGTGGACTTGCCAATACCACCCTTGCCGTAGAACGCGATCTGGCGCATTGCATTCTCCTCCTGGAGCTGCGTACGCACGCACGGTTTCGTGCAGTGCGTCCCGCGGTTCGGAAATCGGTTGCGGTCGTGGCCCCGCGAACCGACTGGGCGCTGGTAGCTCGCCCTCCCGGCTTGCCGCGATATGTAGAAACCGTAGGAGGGATTCATTTCGGACGCATGTACGTCGGTAACCGCTCCGTTAACAAGAAATCGACCCCACGGGGCGCTACCTCACCACTCAGGAAAGCCTGAAGGATAATTCCGAGGATAAGTTTTTGATGCGATTCCTGGGCCGCCCCGCGACCTGCACGTGCGGCGGCACGGGCCGCGGCGGAAGGCGCGGCACAGGCCCACCGGGGGCACCCCCACTCGGCGGCCGATCCGGTTTCAGCCGGGTCAGCGGGCCGTTAATCAGGAGTGTCCTCCCTGGTGACCGCCCCCGATATACCGGCTCCGGTGTGACGTACAACACCGAATCACGGGCCCTGAGTGCTCGGTCACCCCCGCACCTGCGCCCGGCGAGGCCATACATATCCGTGTTTGCGGAACTCTATCACCAGATTTTGCCGCGTTCGCGGTGGACTATCGTCCTAATTGCGGGTAACGGGGGTCGCGGGCCCCTCCCGAGCGCCCTCGGCAGGGCTCCCCCGGAAGCGGGCCGGCCGCGCCTTTACGTTTCCGAAACCACCCGTGCCGGTCCTGTCTGGACCAGGTCCGAGAGGTCGGATAGCGTTGCCTCGCGCACACGGGATAAAAGCACCGGTCAACACCCGGCAAACAGCACCCAGCAAACAGCTCGGTCCCATCAGCAGCGGTACCGAAAGCCAGGACGGTAGGAAGTGACGGAAGCTCAGGCCGTCGACGCCTGGACCGGCTCGCCCATCACATGGGAAGAACTGCGCACCGCGGTCGTCGGCAACAACGGTGTCTATCGGATCGACATGGCAGTCCTGCGCGAGATCGGCGGCTACGGCCGGCTCGGCACCAATGTACGGCAGATCCTCAGCCGGAAACTCGCGGGAGTGGGCCTCGGCCACCTCCCCGCCGAGCTGCCGTCCTACCAGGACAAGCAGGTTCTCCTGTACCAGTACGGCACCCCGGCGGCGGAGATCGTCGACGCGCTCAGCGAGGGTGCGACCGACGGCGCGGAGTCCGCGCTGCTCCGGTTGAACTCCTCGCAGGACCTCGCCAAGGTGCGGGACGCCTCGATCAAGGCGGTCGAGCTCCTGTCGATCCTCAGCGAGCGGTGCAAGGACTGCCAGGGTCCGCTGCACTGACGCCGGCCGCCCGCGGTAGGGCGGGGCAGGGCACCCGGGCACCCCCGGAGGTCCGCTCCCGGTCCCTCGGTCAGCATCGGAAGGTCACGACCCGAGCGTGACGTCCGCCGGACGGGTCGGAAGGGCCGGATCGGCCCGTCCGGCCGGGAGGACCTTCCCGCCCCGTATGCACGCGCGGCACACCCGCGCACACGAGCACGTCAGCCGCAGACGCAGACCGTTCCGGTCGCCTGTCGGCACCGCCGCCCACCGCCTCGCCTGCCGGCACCGCCGGCCAGCCGCTCGGCCCGCACCTCCGGGTCCTTCCGGAAACCTCATTCCGCTTTCCGCCGCGACGGCGCTGTTCCGCCGGCGGGCTGTCAGCCGAGCGACGAAGCTAGACCGCACCCCCCTTTTTGCTGCATAGTGCGCCGAGCGGGAATGTTGGCGAACGGGGGGCGGATGGCGCTGGGTACGGAAAGTTCCGGTTCGAATACGGCTCGGGATAGCACACGCACGCCTTCGGGGGGGCTCGGTCTCGCCGTCGCGTTGTTGACCGGAGTGGCGGTCACACTGGCGCTGGCGGTCTACTCGAAGACCCACGACCCCGCCCGTAGGCCGCTGTTCACCCTCGGTTTCTCCGGCATGCTGCCGATGAAGGCCTGGCTCACCACTGCCGCGGCCGTCCTCCTGTTGGTGCAGCTCACGACCGCTCTGTGGATGTGGGGGCGGCTGCCCGGGGCCGGCCGGGCACCCGGCTGGACGGCGCCCGTCCACCGCTGGAGCGGCACGGTCGCGTTCGTGCTGACGCTGCCCGTCGCGTTCCACTGCATCTGGGCCCTCGGATTCGCCAGCAGCGATTCTCGCGTGCTCGTGCACAGCCTCGCGGGGTGTGTCTTCTACGGCGCCTACGCGGCGAAAATGCTCGGCCTGCGGACGAAAAAACTTCCGGGATGGGCGCTGCCGGTACTGGGGTCGGCGGTTCTCCTCTCCCTCGTCGTGCTCTGGCTGAGCGCGTCGCTGTGGTTTTTCACCCGTACCGACATCCCGAAATTCTGAGGAAGGCCGGCATGACGCAGGAAGCTCCGACCCGGCGCGTGGTCGTACCCGGCCTCATCGTGACCGCGGCGGGTGCCGCCGCCGGCTACGTGGTGGCCTCGGGCAGTAGCGCGGCCGACCCCAAGCCGCCCGCCGCCGAGGCCAACGCGGCGGGGACAGCCGCGGGCGGGGGCGACACCGCGACGCCACTGGCCAACCTCGCCGACATCCCCGCGAACGGCGGCCTGGTCCTCGAGGACGCCAGCATGGTCCTGACCCGGGACGGCGGGAACGGCGTCAAGGCGTTCACATCCGTCTGCACGCACCAGGGCTGCAACGTCAGCTCGGTCGAGGGGGGGAAGATCATCTGCCCGTGCCACGGCAGCAAGTTCGACGCGCAGACCGGTGCTCCCGTCGCCGGGCCGGCCGGCGAGCCGCTCGCACCGATCCCGGTGACCGTGCGCGACGACGCCGTCTTCCGCGGCTGAGAAGGGGAGAACATGGACCTGAGCACCATCCGGGTGACCACGGCCACGGGAACGGTCGAGCTGACCCCGGACCGGTCCTACGTGATCGGCCGCAGCCGCGAGGCGGACATCACCGTCCAGGACACGAAGGTCTCCCGCCGGCACGTCGAGCTCGCCCCGGGCCCGGACGGCTGGACGGCGCGTGACCTGAGCACCAACGGCGTCTGGAGCGAGGGGGCGCGGGCGAAGCAGTTCGCCGTCGACGGCGAGATCCGCATCCGGCTGGGCGGGCTGAGTGGTCCGGAGGTCCTGCTCCGGGCGTTCCGGCCGGTCCAGCGCCCGCCGGCCGCCGCCGCGCCGCGGCCGAAGCTCGACAACGCCGATGCCGAGACCATGCTGGCCGGGCAGGGCCGCCGGCCGGTCCCCGGGCAGGCCGCCCCGCCCGTCCCGGCCGCTCGGACGCCTGAACCAGTGGGTGCCGGGGCCGGCTCCGCCGGGGCCGGGGCCAGCGCTGGCGCTGGTGGCGGGGCTGGAGCTGGTGGCGAGGCCGCGCCGAGGCCCGCCCTGAGCGGTTGGCTGCGCGCGCTGCCGACCCTGGTCTGGCTCGCCGCCGTGGGATTCGCCCTCGGCGCCCTGGTCGCCCTCTCCTGACACCCGGCCGTCCTGCCGCGCCGGCGGCACCGCGCCGGCACGGCAGGATGGGAGCCGTGGTCACCGTCAGCCCGGAGCGGTTCGAGGAACTGGTCGTCGCCGCGTTGGACAGCCTGCCGCCCGAGCTGGGACGACGGATGCGCAACGTCGCCGTCCTCGTCGAGGACGACTCCGCGGACGGCCTGCTGGGCCTCTACGAGGGAATCCCCCTCACCGAGCGGGGCGACTGGTACAGCGGCGTGCTGCCCGACCGCATCACGATCTACCGCAACCCGATCTGCGCCATGAGCGCCACGGAGGCGGACGTCGTGCGTGAGGTGCGGATCACCGTCGTCCACGAGATCGCGCACCACTTCGGTATAGGCGACGACCGCCTGGACGAACTCGGCTGGCACTGAACCACCCGGAACGTTCAGCACCGCCCGGAACGGTCAGCTTTCTCCTGGGAACTGGGGCGGGTCCTCCGAGCGCTTGCGCCGCCCGCTCAGCGAGGCCGCGACCTCCTCCAGAAGGTGGTCGCGGGCGGCATTCCGATCGTCCCGCAGACTGGTCAGGTCGATCGGCGTGATGCCCTTGAGCAGGCCGTCCGGGCGGCACGGCCGGACCACCACCGGGATCAACCGGCGCTCGACCCCGCCTTCCCCACCCCCGCTGCCTCCGTCGCCGGCCGTGTTCCCGTCACCGGTGCCGTCGCTCTCCCAGGCCGCCTGCCACTGGGCCTGAATCTCCCTGGCCGCGGTCAGGTAGCTCTCGCTCAGCACCGCGATCGTCCGAGTCGAGTACCGGACCGCGTCGTGCCACTCCGCGACGCGACCCGTGCCCGCCACCATGTCGAAGGCGTCCAGGTGCACCTTGTACTTCGCGGTCTGGAGCTGATGGGCGATCCACTGGCCCCAGTCCTGGTCGGCGTCCGTGCACGAGATCAGGAAGTCCCACCTGCCGGTCGTCGCCTCGGGCACGGACAGCTGTTCGACCGCCATCAGACGGGCCTCCTCCCCCGAACCGGCCGCGCGGGCCGCGTCGGCGTTCCCACGCCCCGCGATCCACGCGACGCCCTTGTACTTCTCCGTCTTGACCTCGACTCGCACGAAGTCGTCCGGGTCGAGCCCGCGCAGCCGCTCACTGACCGTCGACTGGTAGATCGCGTCCGAGACGATCAGTGCGGTGTCCAGGGCGTCGGACTTTCTGAGGACTTCGCGCAGTTCGTCGGCGTCGACCAGCCTCGCCGTGTTGATCGCGGGCGTGCCGGCAAGGCCCGTGCCGTCCACGAACGCCCGACCCTCGTGCACCGCGATGCGCAGCCGGATCCGGCCGGTGCTGTTGCGGGTGCTGTTGTACCTGCCGAGGTCGATCCGAAGCTCCCGGGTGAAGTCGGCGACCACCGTCTCGGCGGGTATCCGGCCGTCGACGATCAGCATGAATCCGTCACCGCGGTCGTTGAAGTGCATGAACTCCGCCGGAATACCCGCGGCGGCCGCCGCCCGCGCCGTGACGGCGCTGATGCCCCTGCGCCACTCCAGATGGACGAGCGCGCCGTTCTTGCTGAAGCTCACCGCGTCGACCACGACGATCGTCCCCAGGACTGAGAGCGGACCGGGTGAGCCGGACGTGCCGGAGCTCCCGAAGGGGTCGGCGACGCGACCACTCCTGGCGGAGGTGCCCGTCACAGCGGCGGCGCTCCCGACCGCGGCCGGGGAGCTGGACGACGGGGCTCCCACCGAGCGGCGGAAGATGTCGTTGCCGGGATACTCCCTGGCCGCGAAGGCCAGGATGCGGTCGGCGGCGTCGGGCCCGCCCCATCCCGACGCCACCTGCTCACCCACCGCTTGCCAGAAGTCCCGGGAGGTGGTGCTGTCCCAGCTGGGATGGCGTTCGCGGTCGATACCCGCGAGCGCCAACAGCAATGTCGCGGAACGCTGCCGATGGTAGACCCTCGCCAGTTCACCCAGCTCGGATTCGGAAAAGGACTTGGCCATGGACTCCCCGTCCGGCTCGTGCATCGTATGCCGGTGCCTGCTGCATTCCGACGCCCACGCGGACCCTCCGGGCTACCCGCCGAACGGCGTCGACCACAATCGTAGTGCGCCGACGCGGGCAGTCCGGCGCCGTACCTCGGTGCGGCGCAGCGTCGAGGATGCGACAGTCACATCGCGGATCGTCCGGCGCCCCGGAAATCGGCGCGTGCTGACGACCGGTGACGGCGGTACTGGCGAATGGGAGGCACTCCGAATGCGACGCGAGCCGAGAAGCCTTCGAAATACGGGATCGCTGGCGGTCGTTCTGTTCGCCGGCCTCGCATTCGCCCTGACGGGCTGCGGCGGCGGGAGCGCCCCACCCGGGGTCGATGGCCCCGTCGGCGCGGCGGCGGTTCCGCCGCCGGGCACGGAACACCGCGGCAACGCCGGCGGCCCGGATCCAGGTGACTCGCGTCCGGGCGGGACGGATCCGGGCGGGACGGGGGCCGCCGC
>NZ_UBIZ01000567.1:0-543 GCF_900465275.1 Parafrankia sp. Ea1.12
GGAACCGGTGGCCACGTTCGTCGAGGTCCATCAGTAGGTTCCGTGCCTGCTGGGTGACCCAGGCTGCGGTCGGGTGCTTCGTGGTCCCGAGAACATGGACGTGGCGGGTGGCGTGTTCGACGACGAAGAACACGTAGATCCGTTGCAGGAACACGGTGTCCACGGTGAAGAAGTCGCAGGCCAGCAGGCTGGAGGCCTGGGCGGACAGGAAGGTGCGCCAGGAGGTGTCGGCCCGGCGGGGTGCGGGGTCGATGCCGGCGCGGTGCGGGATCCGCCAGACGGTGGCGACTCCGACCGGGTAGCCCAGCCCGGCGAGTTCTCCCTGGATCCGGCGGTGGCCCCCGGTCGGATTCTCCTGCGCGAGGCGCAGGACCAGCTCGCGGATCTCCCGGCGGATCAGTGGCCGTCCGGGCGGCTTCCGTGGGTAGGTTCATTTTCGTGCGAGGAGGTCACGGTGCCACCGCAGCACGGTGGCTGGGGTGACGAAAACGAACCCCACCGAGCCCGGGGCAGCAGCCGGGACAGGGCTGCGAGGATCACCCG
>NZ_UBIZ01000415.1:0-11561 GCF_900465275.1 Parafrankia sp. Ea1.12
GCCGTTGGGAGGGCCGCCGCCCGCCGCCGGCCCTCCCAACGGCGGCCCTCCCAACGGCGGCCCTCCCAACGGCGGCCCTCCCAACGGCGGCCCTGCGTCGGGCGGCCCGCCGCACGAGCAGGTCGGATGGCGGCCGGAGACCGGCCCGCCCGCCGGCCACGCCGGGTGGACCCCACCGCCGGCGGGAGCGCCGAGCCTGCCCCACTGCTATCGGCATCCCGAGCGGGAGACGTACGTCACCTGCCAGCGGTGCGGGCGTCCCATCTGCCCGGACTGCATGCGCCCGGCGGCTGTGGGCTTCCACTGCCCGGAGGAGTCCGGCGCCGGCGGTGGCGGGCGCCCCGAGCGGCGCCGAGAGCCGCGGACGGACTTCGGTGGCCGGCCGGGAGCCGGTCGCCGCGGGCTGGTCACCCAGGTTCTGATCAGCCTGTGCCTCGTCGCGTTCGTCCTGCAGGGCCTGCCCGGGCTGGCGCGCGACTCCGGCTCCCTGAACCAGTTCAGCGCCGACTTCCGCCTGTACGGCGTGTCTCTCGCGTGGGACGACCAGTACTACCGGCTCCTCACCGCCGCCTTCCTGCACGTCAACTACCTGCACGTCCTGGTGAACCTGTATGCGTTGTTCGTGCTCGGCTACCAGCTCGAGGCGATTCTCGGGCGGCTCCGCCTGGTGGCCCTGTTCGTCGCCTGCGCCGTCGGTGGGAACACCCTGAGCTACCTGGTGAACGGTGTGTCCGTGAACTCGGTCGGGGCGTCCACCGCGATCTTCGGTTTTTTCGGCGCGTACTACGTGATCGCCCGGCGGCTGCGCGCCGACACGACGCAGATCCTGATCCTGATCGGGATCAACTTCGCGCTCACGTTCACGCTGTCCTTCATCGACCGCTGGGGCCACGTCGGGGGGCTGGCGGCCGGGGTGCTCGTCGGCCTGCTCTACGCCTACGTCCCGCCGCGCCGAACGGTCGTGCAGGCGGCCGGGGTGCTGGCGCTTGTCGGCCTGCTCTTCGCGGCGGCCGTCATCAAGAGCGCGGACCTGACCACCGCCTTCGCCTAGCGGCCCCCTGCCGCCGTCGGGAGTCAGCCCAGGCGGAGGCGGAGTTCCTCGACGGCCTCGGCCACCCGCTCCGGGTCGGTGCCCAGTGCGCGGCGGCTGAGCAGCACGGGCCCGTCGATGGTCTCGATCTCCAGGGTTCGTAGGTGAACGAGGCGCCGTCCGTGGGTGAGGGTGCCTGACCGCGCGCCGATCACCGCGGCCCACGGCAGGTGCCGGCGCCGCAGGCCCTCCATGTAGTCGATCCCGCCGGGGCCGAGCCGCAGCGTCGGCCGGGACACCGCGTCGTTGATCGCGAGCGCCACCAGGCCCAGCCCGACCAGGCCGACCAGCAGCCGTCCCGCGCCGTCGAGGGAGGCGACCCGCCAGGCGAGGTCCTCGACGGCGGCCACAACGAGCAGCACCGCGCCGCCCGCGGCGTAGGCCACGCACCGCCAGAGCGGCGGCGACCAGGAGAGGTCGACCGGGGGCGTGCTCACCCGCCTCACCCAACCACAGGTGGCGCGGGCGTCCCGGCCCCCTGGTGCTCCAGCTCGGCGAGCGTGGTCAGGGCGCGGTCCACGACCTCCAGCCGGGTCAGCTGGGCGGCCTGCCGCCGGATCGCCGCGACCGCGTCCACGCCGAGCCTGTCCCGCAGCTGCTCAACCAGGTTGTGGACCCGCTCGGCATCCGCTCCGACCACGGCGGAGGAGTCCGGGTCCGCGTCGGCGGCCGTTGAGAGCAGCAGCGCCTCGGCGTCCCGCCCCAACCGGCCGAACAGGTCCGCCACGTTGCGCAGCGTGGTCCACTGCTGCGGCCAGCTACCGGTGCGCAGCCACAGCCGGATCACCTCCGGGTAGTGGGCGGTCGCGGTCGCCAGGTCACCCGTCCGCACCGCGGACGAGGCGAGGGTGACCAGCGAGATCCCGACCGCGAAGGTGACGCCGCCGGCGCGGGCCGCGGCCAGGGCACGCTCGGCGTGCCGGCGCGCCGTAACGGGATCGTCGTGGATGTGGATCTCGGCCTGGACGTACTCGACGAACGACCAGATGATCGGCCCTCCCGACGTGCCGACGAGCTGACGTGCCCGCGTGACCAGCGCGTCCGCCCGGTCGGCATCGCCGCCGTAGGCCGCGGCCAACGCCGCGACGGCCATCTCGTTGGCGGCCAGGTCGGCGTCGAGCGCGGCCGCCGCGACGAGGTGGTCGATCGATGAGGCGAACTCGCCCGCGAAGAGGTCGGTCACGCCCAGCGCGTACCGGGCGGTCGCGACACCGGCGTCGTCCACGGCGGTGGCGAGGGCCCGGTCGGCCAGCTCGCGGGCCTTCCCGAGACTGCCGGCCCGCCAGGCCGCGTGGCTGGCCGCGGCGTACAGCAGCGGGGCCTCGGGCAGCTCGGCGAGGCCGGGGTCGTCCGCGGTCTCCAGGGCCCAGGCCCACAGCTCGGCGTTGTTGTGCCAGGCCGCGAACTCCCCGAGATCGATGCTGATCCGGGCCGCCCCGGCCAGGTCGCCGTGTTTCAGCATCCGCTCGCGGCAGGCACGCAGCACGGGCAGCGCGGTCAGGATCCGCCGGCCCCAGCGCGGCCCGTCCGGACCATGCAGGCCGCCCGCCGCCGACCGGGTGAACTCGCGGGCCCACGCCGCGATCAGGATCTGGGCGGTCTCGAGCTCCCCGGCGGCCCGAGCGGCCTCCAGGCCGAACGCGCGGATGCTGTCCAGCATGCGGAACGCGGTGCCGTCATCGGGATGGGCCGGGTCGGTGACCGTTTCCACCATCGACGCGTCGACAAGTGTGCTGAGGGCGGCGATCGGATCCTCCGCCGGCTCGGGATCCTCGGAGCAGGTGACGGCGTCGGCGACGGCCTCCGCGATCGAGAGGTCGAACAGGCCGGGAACCGCCGCCAGGTGGCGGAAGAGACGCTGGGCCTGGGCGTCGAGTAGCCGGTAGGACCAGGCGATCGTGCCGCGCAGGGTGTGATGGCGGTCGTCGTCGACGGGCGGTCGCCGGCCTCGCCCGAGGTCGAGCCCGGCGTCCATCCGCGCGCGCAGGTCGGCCGGGCTCAGCGCCGTCAGCCGGCTCGCGGCGAGCTCGATGGCCAGCGGCAGCCCGTCCAGGCGTCGGCAGATCGCCGCGGCGTCCTCGAGGGCCGTCGCGGGCAGATCCCGGCCGCCCCGTGCCTGGCGTGCCCGGTCGAGGAACAGCCGAACGGCGGCGGCGCCCGCGGGATCGGTGTCCGGGGCGGGCAGCGGCAGCGGCCCGAGGCGGAACACCCATTCCCCGGACGTTCCCAGCGGAGCGCGACTGGTCGCGAGCACCGTGAGGTTGGGTACCCAGCGGAGCAGCTCGCCCACCAGGTCGCGGACGGCGTCCAGGAGGTGCTCGCAGTTGTCGATCACCAGGATCTGCCGGCGGGTCGCCAGATAGTCGATGACCGCGCGGAGCAGGTCCCCTCTGGTCGTGACCTCGAGGGCCTGGGCCAGCGCGAACGGCACGGTCGCCTCGTCCCGGACGGGCGCCAGCTCGACGAGGGTGGCTCCGTCCGGCCATCGCGGGGCGGCGTGGTGCACCAGGTCCAGCATCAGCCGGGTCTTTCCCACTCCGCCGGGGCCGACGACGGTGACGCAGCGGTCGGGGTGCAGCAGCTCCGCGAGCCGGTCCAGTTCCTCCGCGCGGCCCAGCAGCGGGGTGGGCGAGCGCGGGACGCGCGCCCTGGCCGGCCCGGCACCGCGGCCGTCCGGGTCATCCGGCCGCCGTGCCGGTGTCGTGACCGCGGTCACTGCCGGTCTGGCCGTGACCGGCTGGCCTGCCGTTACTGCCGGTCTGGCCGTGACCGGCTGGCCTGCCGTGACTGGTGGGCCGGGCTGGACGGCGCCTGGGACGGGGCCGGCGAGGTCGCCGCGGGCGACCGCGCGTTCGAGGTCGGCCAGCGCCGGCGACGCCTCCAGGCCCGTCTGGTCGGCGAGCCGGCGGCGGAAGTCACGGGCCGCCGCGAGGGCCTCGGGTGCCCGGCCGTCCAGGGCCAGCGCGCGGACCAGCAGCAGCAGCGCCGACTCGCGTAACGGGTCGGCGGTGGCCGCCTGCTCGGCATCTCCGATCACCGCGCCAGCCGGGCCGCAGGCCAGTCGGGCGTCGAGCAGGCCGTCCACGAGCGTCTGCCGCAGCCGGGTGAGCCGGGCCGCCTCGGCGCCGAGCGGACCGGCGGAGCCGAACTCCGCCAGGGCGTCACCGCGCCACAGATCGAGGGCCTGCCGTAGCCGGTCCACCGCGGCGGCCGGGTCGGTGGGGCGCAGCGCGCGGGCCTGGGCGGCGAACGCCTCGGCACGGGTGGCGTCGAGCGCGTCCGCGCCCAGGACCAGGCGGTATCCGGCGCCGTCCCGGATGAGACGGCCGGCCCGCGGCCCCAGATGGCCCCGGACGCGGGAGAGATGGCTGTGCAGCGTGCCGTCCGCCGAGGCGGGCGGGTCGGCGCCCCAGACCGCGTCGATCAGCGTGCCGGCCCCGACGACCCGCGCCCGCGACATCGCCAACATGGCCAGCAACGCCCGCCGCCGTGCACCGGGGACGTCCACCTCGGCGCCGTCGACACACAGCCGCATCGGGCCGAGCACGTCGATCTCCACGCCCGTGTCCGCGTCGTCCACGTTGTCGCCCCCCGAATCCCTCGATTTCCGCCCACCGGGACGTTTCCGCCCCCCGGGACGGCCGTGCATCCGCCGTTCGGTGGCCGTGCATCCGCCGGGACCGTCGCGCATCCCGCGTGCAGGTCCCATTCAAGTCCGTGACCGCAGTCTCAGAGGTGTTCATCACCGGGATCGTCCGGACGGGTGCCTGACACCTCGCCGGGCATCCGACACAGCGAGGAGGCAGCCATGACGAGCACGACCATGACGAGCACGACCATCGAGACGACGGCCGGCGAGACGAGCCGAGAGGCAACGCCCGGGACCACCGACGGGACCGTCCCCGGGAGTGCCCCCGAGACGGCTGGAGCGGCGGTCGCCGAGGCTGGTACGCCCGCGGGCCTGGACCTCGCGGAGGTCGAGCGGTTCACCTACAAGATCGCCCAGGACCAGGCGGTCGCCACCGTGGGCGCGCTGGGCTGGCTCGGCGATCGGCTCGGGCTGTGGGCGGCCCTCGCGGCCGCCGGCCCGGTCACCAGCACGGAGCTCGCGGCGGCGACCGGTCTCGCCGAGCGGTACCTGCGCGAGTGGCTCGCGTCCCAGTTCGCCGCGGGCAACCTGCGCCATGACCCGGCGAGCGGGCGGTTCCACCTGCCCGCGGAATGGGCCGCCGTGCTCGCGGACCCGAACTCGCCGGTGGCCTCGGCCGGCGGCTACGAGTCGCTCATGGGCTTCTACGCGGCCGCGGACCGGCTGGTCGAGGCGTTCCGCACCGGCGGCGGCATCGGCTGGGGGACCCACGACCCGCGGCTTTACAGCGGTGTCGACCGGTTCTTCGGTCCGCTCTACCGCGCCAGCCTGGTGAGCGAGTGGCTGCCCGCGCTGGACGGGGTCGTCGAGCGGCTGCGTGCCGGCGCGAAGGTCCTCGACGTGGGCTGCGGCCACGGCACCTCGACGCTGCTCATGGCGGAGGCGTTCCCGATGTCCACCTTCCACGGCGTCGACCCGCACCCCGAGTCGATCCATGCCGCGCGGACGGCCGCCAACCGCGCCCGGGTGGCCGACTGGACGACGTTCTCGGTCGCCCCGGTAACCGGCGACATCGGCAACGGGTACGACCTCGTCTGCTTCTTCGACTCCTTCCACCACGTCCGGGACGCGGTGGCGGCCGCCGCGGCGTGCCGCCGGGCGATGGCGCCGGGCGGCACGCTGATGCTGGTCGAGCCGCGCGCGGGGGACAGCGTGCAGGAGAACACCGACGTCGTCGGGCTGACCTTCTACGCCGCCTCCACCCTGGTGTGCCTGCCGGACGCGCTGTCCCAGCACGGCCACGGCCACGACCACGTCGGCGGCCACGACCACGACCACGACGGCGACGGCACGGACGCGCTCGGCGGCATGGCCGGGCCGGCGCGGCTGCGCGAGGTCCTCACGGCGGCGGGGTTCGGCTCCGTCCGGGTGGCCGCCGAGACCATGGTGAACATCGTCGTCGAGGCCCGGTCGTGACCTCCGGCCCGGTCGTGACCTCCGGGCCGGCCGCGACGGAGGCCGCCGCTCCGGTCGATCCCGAGGTGGCGGCGGTGGTCCTCGACCTCCTCACCGCGGGCCGCGCCGCGGCGGCACCCCCGGCGACCGCACCGGCGGGGGCGCCGTCCCCGGGACCGTTGCTCGGCGTCTGGGCGCACCCGGACGACGAGACCTACCTCTCCGGGGCGCTGATGGCCACCGCCGCGCATCTCGGCGCCAGGGTCGTCTGCGTCACCGCCACCCGCGGCGAGCTGGGCGGGCTGGTCCCGCCCGGCTCGCCCCCGGGGCTGACCCTCGACCGGCTGCGGGTGGCCGAGCTGGCCGAGGCGCTGGACGTCCTCGGGGTGCGCGAGCAGGTTCTGCTCGGACTCCCCGACGGCGGCTGCGCCCAGGTCGCCCAGGCCGCCGCGGCGGGCCCGGCCGGCCCGCCGGGCCCGGCCGGCCCGGTGGAGCGGATCGCGGGCATCATCCGTGAGCTCCGTCCGGCGGTCGTCGTGACGTTCGGGCCGGACGGGTTCACCGGCCATCCGGACCACCGCGCCGTCTCGGCCTGGACCACCACCGCGTTCGCGCGGGCGGCCCCGGACGGCGCCCGCCTGCTGTACGCGGCCGCGTCGACCGACCACCGTGAGCGGACGAGGGACGTCGACGAACTCCTCGGCATCGCGGTGGATGGCGCGGACCTTGACGGCGACGACGGCCCGGTCGTCCCGCCAGGCGCGCTCGCGGTACGGCTGAACCTGGCTGGACGGCTGCTGGAACGCAAGGTCGCCGCGTTGCGGGTGCACGCCTCGCAGACCGCGGGCGCGCTGGCGGCGCTGGGGCCGGACCGGTTCGCCGGTTGGGTCGCGGAGGAGGCCTTCGTCGACCATCGCGGCCGGGTGTCACCTTGACTGTCGCCTTGGCGACTCCCCGGCAGGGGGGCTTGCGCACCACGGCCCGACGGCTACCATTCGCGTTCTTAACTTTACTTAAAGTAGCGGCACGGTTGCCCTGATCCGTCGGTGACGGCGTCCGGTCGCACGCGACGGCGCCGCGCGGGCGGCGCGGGTGAAGGGGGAGCGGTGGCGCACACACCGACGCGGCGTGGCGGGGGCAGCCCGTTCCCACCGATCGCCGAGTACGGGTTCCTCTCCGACTGCGAGACGAACTGCCTCGTGGCGCCCAGCGGCAACGTCGAGTGGATGTGCGTGCCACGCCCGGACGCGCCGAGCGTGTTCGGTGCCGTCCTCGACCGCTCGGCCGGCGGGTTCCGCTTCGGCCCGGACCGGACCTTCATTCCGGCCGGCCGGCGGTACCTGCCCGGCACGAACGTCCTTGAGACGACCTGGCAGACGCCCACGGGCTGGCTGATCGTCACCGACTGCCTGGTCGTGGGCCGCTGGCACCGGACGCACCGGCGCTCCAAGACGCACCGGCGCACCCCGGGCGACTGGGACGCCGACCACGTGCTGCTCCGGCTGGCCCGCTGCGAGCACGGCGACGTCGACCTCAGCCTCGTCTGCGAGCCCAACTTCGACTACGGCCGCAGCCCGGCGTCCTGGCGGTACGAGGATGAGGACTACTCGACCGGGATCATCACCCACGACTCCCCGGCCGGCGACCCGGCAGCGGGCGTCGCGCTGCGGCTGCGCACCGACCTGCGGCTCGGGTTCGACGGCCGCCGCGCGCTGGCCCGGACGACGTTGCGGGAGGGCGACACCGCGTTCGTGGCGATGACCTGGCGGGCCGAGGACCCGCTGCTGCCCGGCAACTATCCGCAGGCCTGCGCCGCCGTCGACAGCACCACCGAGTTCTGGCGGCAGTGGCTTTCACGTGGGCGGTTCCCCGACCATCCGTGGCGCCGGCACCTGCAGCGCAGCGCACTGGCGCTCAAGGGCCTCACCTACGCCCCGACCGGGGCGCTGCTCGCCGCCGCGACCACCTCGCTGCCGGAGACGCCGCAGGGCGAGCGCAACTGGGACTACCGCTACAGCTGGATCCGGGACTCCACGTTCGCCCTGTGGGGCCTGTACACCCTCGGGCTCGACTACGAGGCCAACGACTTCTTCTCCTTCATCGCGGACGTCGCCGAGCACGCCGACGACATCCAGGTGATGTACCGGGTCGGTGGCGAGCCGAAGATCGACGAGGAGATTCTCGGGCATCTGTCCGGCTATGACGGCGCCGTCCCGGTGCGGGTCGGTAACGAGGCGGCGAAGCAGCGCCAGCATGACGTGTGGGGGGCCGTTCTCGACTCGGTCTACCTGCACACCCGGTCGCGGGACTATCTCTCGGAGCGGCTGTGGCCGGTGCTGGTCCGGCTGGTGGAGGCGGCGGCCGCGCACTGGCGGGAGACGGACCGCGGCATGTGGGAGGTCCGGGGAGAGCCGCGGCATTTCACCTCGTCGAAGATGTTCTGCTGGGTCGCGCTGGACCGGGGGCGCCGCCTCGCGCAGATGCGCGGTGACCTGCGAACCGCGGGCCGCTGGGACGACATCGCCGACGAGATCCACGCCGACGTGCTCGCGAACGGCGTCGACCACCGCGGTGTCTTCACCCAGTACTACGGCTCGACGTCGCTGGACGCCTCGGTGCTCCTGATGCCGCTGCTGGGTTTCCTGCCGTCGACGGACGACCGGGTGAAGGCGACCGTGCTCGCCATCGCCGACGAGCTGACGGTGGACGGCCTGGTGCTGCGCTACCGGACGGACGAGACCGACGACGGGGTCGAGGGCGAGGAGGGCGCCTTCCTCATCTGCTCGTTCTGGCTCGTCTCCGCGCTGGTGGAGATCGGTGAGCTCACCCGGGCCCGGCAGCTGTGCGAGCGGCTGCTGAGCCTGGCCAGCCCGCTGGACCTCTACGCCGAGGAGATCGATCCGGCCGACGGTCGGCACCTGGGCAACTTTCCGCAGGCATTCACCCACCTGGCGCTGATCAACGCGGTCATGTACGTGATCCGGGCCGAGTCCGGGGAGTCCTTCACCCGCTCCTAGCCGCCGGGGTGCTGAGGCGCCGCCCGGCTCCGGCGCGCGGGACCGGGCACCGGGCACACAACCACCCGGATGGGGGGTCAGAACCCCGATATCCACATTGTGGACAACGGTTGTGGATGAATGACAGCTGTGCAAGTCGCGCCTGTGTCAGGGTTCCTGGCGGACCGGTCCGCCAGGAACCCCGGGCGCTGCCTGGAACCGGGCGGTCAGCGCCACTGGGTGGACACGGCGAGGCCCACGACGACAAAACCGAAGCCGATCAGGATGTTCCAGCCGCCGAGGCTCTCCATCCCCAGCACGCCGCCGTTCGAGAAGTAGTACACGAGCAGGTAGGCGATGCCGATCAGGAAGAACGCCAGGATCATGCCGCCGAACCATGGCGGTGACGGCGGCTTGCGCTTCGGTGCGCGCGTGCTGGTCTGCGGGGCCGCCACCGTGGTCTTCTTCGGCTTCCGGCGTCGGGATTCGGGCACTGCGGGCTCCTCGTGACCAGGTTCTCACGGTGCGCCGACCAGGCCGCCGGGCCGGCACCGTCCAAATGTTCACCACCAGCGTAGACAGTGCACCGCCACGGACGTGGTGACGGGCGCTCCCGCCGCGCCCCGGCGCGCCGCGAGTGACCGCCCTGGCAGCGGAGCGTGGTCCGCGGCGTACCCTGCGGCGGGGGACGATCGCGGCACCCGGGCCTTGCCCGGCGGTGGCCCGGCACGGAAGGCCGGAAGCACGACGGACGAGACGGACGAGACAGAAGAGCCGGCGCCCACGCCGGCGGCGCGGCGGCGGGCCACGGCCTGGCGGATCGCGCTGGTCGGCCTGGTCGTGGCCTGCGCCGCGCTGCTCACCGCGGCGGCCGTGCGGCCATCGGCGGGCGGGCGCGTCGGGGGCGCCGGGGTCGTCAGCGTCGCCGGGCTGGTCGCCCAGGACCGCCGCCGGGTGGACGCGGAACTTGACCGGCTCCAGACCGAGCGCGAGGCGCTGGCGGCGAACCCGGCATCGTCGGCGGTCCCGGCCGCGCCGGCCACGACGCCCACACTTCCCAAGCCGGCGGTGGATGATCCGCTCGACCGTCGTGCCGCGCTCGCGGCCCAGGTGGGGCTCACCGCGATGCGCGGGCCGGCGGTCACGGTCGAGCTGGACGACGCGCCGCGGGAGAGCCGGGGCCGGTCGCTGCCCCCCGGCGTCCCCCCGCCCGGCCCGAACGACCTCGTCGTGCACCAGCAGGACGTCCAGGCGGTCGTGAACGCGCTGTGGGCCGGTGGCGCCGAGGCCATGGCCATCATGGATCACCGGGTGACCCCGCGGACGGCCGTGCGGTGCGTGGGGAACACGCTGCTGCTGGAGGGGCAGGTGTACTCACCCCCGTTCCGGATCAGCGCGATCGGTGACCCCGACGTGCTGCGGGCCGCGCTGGACACCGACCCCGGCGTCCTGCTCTACCGGGAGTACGTCGACGCCTATGGTCTGGGGTACCAGGTGACGTCCGGCACGGACGTCGTCCTGCCCGCGTACGCCGGGAGTCTGCTGGCGGGGCCCGGGGCGGTGGCCCGGCCCGCGTCCGGTACCCCGTCGGCGCCCGGCGGCCAGTGATCATCTGATCGAGTGATCGTTTCGGTTGTCCCGTGGGGTCAGGCAGGATGGAGCCAGCACCCGAGGGCGCGCCGCGCCCGGTGTCCGGCTCCCCGCCCAGGCGGATGACCTCACCGGGTGCCGTGCTCCGGGGAGGCCCGATGCGGATCCTGGTCGTCGACAACTACGACTCGTTCGTGTTCAACCTGGTGCAGTACCTGGGCCAGCTCGACACCGAGTGCGTGGTGCGCCGCAACGACGAGGTCGAGCCGGGCGACCTCGACGAGCTGGGGGCCGACGGCGTCCTGCTCTCGCCGGGGCCGGGCACCCCCGAGGCGGCCGGGGTCAGCATCGCGATGGTGCGGGCCTGCGCGGCGCGGCGGCTGCCGCTGTTCGGCGTGTGCCTGGGCCACCAGGCACTCGGTGTCGCCCACGGGGCCACGGTCGACCGGGCGCCCGAGCTGCTGCACGGCAAGACCTCGGTGGTCCACCACGAGGGCGTCGGCGTGCTCGCGGATCTGCCCTCGCCGTTCACCGCCACCCGCTACCACTCGCTGGCGGTCGAGGAGAGCACGCTGCCGGCGGAGATCGAGGTGACCGCGCGCACCGACAGCGGGGTGGTCATGGCGATGCGGCACCGCGAGCTGCCGCTGGAGGGTGTCCAGTTCCACCCCGAGTCGGTGCTGACCCAGGGCGGGCACCTGATGCTCGCCCGCTGGCTGGAGATCTGCGGCGACGGCGGCGCGGCCATGCGGCTCGCCCCCGCCCTGGCGGCTGAGGTCGAGACCCTCCGCCTGGCCCCTTCGGGGAGCGCTGAACCGATAGCGCTCCTCTGAGTAACGGC
>NZ_UBIZ01000414.1:0-234 GCF_900465275.1 Parafrankia sp. Ea1.12
AGAGCAGCCTCGCCGGGCGGCTGGTCCCGGACGAGTTGTGGGAGCTGGTGGAACCGCTGCTACCCCGGTTCGAGGGTCGCTGGCAGGGTGGTGGGACTGCCCCGATCGAGGATCGGGCGGTGTTCACTGCGGTGGTCTACGTGCTGACGGCGGGGTGCGCCTGGCGGCATCTGCCTGCCGAGTTCGGGGTGTCGGTACCCACGGCGCACCGCCGGTTCCAGACCTGGACCCAGG
>NZ_UBIZ01000413.1:0-1261 GCF_900465275.1 Parafrankia sp. Ea1.12
GCGGTTCGGGACCGACCCGGATTCCACCGACCCTGTGGGGTGCCAGAAGTCGGCTTGGGCCCGTGAGCTGGGGTGATGCGACGGTGCGGCGGCCGGCATGATGGTCAGCCATGTTCGTACGCCTGCTCTATCTGATCTTCGTGCGGGTGTGTGGCTGGCTGGTTCTCCTCGGTCGTTCGTCGGCGTCGAAGGACATCGAGTTGCTGGTGCTGCGGCATGAGGTTGCGGTGCTGCGCCGTACCCAGCCCAAGCCCCGGTGGGACTGGGCGGACCGGGCGGTCCTCGCCGCCCTGATCCGACTCCTGCCCAGGGCGCTGCGAACGCACCGGCGGTCACGCCCGGCACCGTCCTGCGGTGGCACCGCCGCCTGATCACACAGAAATGGACCCTGTGGGGCTCCAGAACCCCGATTTGGGCGGTGACCTGCGCGTTTGCCCGCGGGGCGGGGCCCGTGTCGGGCAGGCTGGGTGGTCATGGTGTGGTCGCTGCTCTACGCCCTGACACGGAACACTCTCGGGCTGATGCTGCTCCGGATGCGTGGGGACACCTCGAAGGAGGCGGAGCTCCTTGTCCTGCGACATCAGGTGGCGGTGCTGCGCCGGCAGGTGAACCGGCCCGGTCCTGGAACCGGCGGATCGGGTGATCCTCGCAGCCCTGTCCCGGCTGCTGCCCCGGTCCAGCTGGGGTTCGTTCTTCGTCACCCCGGCCACCGTGCTGCGCTGGCACCGTGACCTCCTCGCACGCAAACGGACCTACCCGCGGAAGTCGCCCGGTCGGCCGCCGGTCCGCCGGGAGATCCGCGAGCTGGTCCTGCGCCTCGCACGGGAGAACCCGACCTGGGGCCACCGCAGGATCCAGGGAGAACTCGCCGGGCTGGGCTACCCGGTCGGAGTCGCCACCGTCTGGCGGATCCCGCACCGCGCCGGCATCGACCCCGCACCCCGCCGGGCCGACACCTCCTGGCGCACCTTCCTGTCCGCCCAGGCCTCCAGCCTGCTGGCCTGCGACTTCTTCACCGTGGACACCGTGTTCCTGCAACGGATCTACGTGTTCTTCGTCGTCGAACACGCCACCCGCCACGTCCATGTTCTCGGGACCACGAAGCACCCGACCGCAGCCTGGGTCACCCAGCAGGCACGGAACCTACTGATGGACCTCGACGAACGTGGCCACCGGTTCCAGTTCCCCCTCCGTGACCGCGACACCAAGTTCACGGCTTCCTTCGACGCCGTCTTCACCGGAGCCGGCATCGACGTGGTAC
>NZ_UBIZ01000412.1:0-246 GCF_900465275.1 Parafrankia sp. Ea1.12
CGATCACGTCTGCGGGTACGTCGTCCCAGTAGAAGTGGTGACGCATGGCTGTCATGGTCCGGTCGGCCGCGAACGGCGTGTCGAACGCGCCGGACCTGGCAGGCTCCATGATTGCCTCCAGGCTGGGTATACGGGTGCGGTCGTCTCCGGCCAGATAGGCGGCGAAGGGCGCGACCGTGCCGTAGCCGAGTGGGGCGATGGCATCGAAGCTGCCGTGCAGCGACTGCTGGAAGACGGCGAGCATAG
>NZ_UBIZ01000663.1:0-7772 GCF_900465275.1 Parafrankia sp. Ea1.12
GGTTCCGGCATGCCCCGGGGGGCACCCGGCTGGTGGCGACCGTCCGTGGTTTGCAGGCGGAGCGCGGCGGTGTACTCGTCGTGTCCCGGCAGCGGGCAGCGGTCGGCTGCGCGGACTGCGGGGTGGGCGTAGCCGGGCCGGACGGATCGCCGGCGTGGGGGGCTCATGTTCTGGTCGGCAACGACCTCCTCGCCGCGGGGCTCGTGGTCGAGGCTGCCGGTGTGGCGTCCCGGGTCAGCCGGCACGCGGTGCGCCTGGCGGAGCTGGGCACGGGGACCGCCGCCCTGGTCGCGCTGACCGGGGCCGGCGAGGCGCTGGCGGCCCGCGCTCAGCTCATGGTGACGGTTGCGGCCGCGGCCGCTCTGGGGGAAGGCGCCTGGGCGGCGCGTGAGCTGGGCCGCCGGCCGGCGCCTCCGACGATCCCGCATATCCCATGGCATGTGCTGCCGCCCGGGGCATGCCTGGACCGGCTCGGCAGCACCCGGCGAGGACTCTCCACCGGCCAGGTCGCCCAGCGGCAGGTCGGCGAGACGTCCGTGTCCGTGAACGCCCCCGGTCTGGCCCGGGCGTTCACCGCGGAACTGGCAAACCCGCTCACCCCGGTCCTGCTCGGCGGCGCCGCGCTGTCCGCCTCCACCGGATCGGTCCTCGACTCCGGGCTCGTCGTCAGCGTCGCGGTCGGCTCCGCGCTCATCGGGGCGGTGCAGCGGCTGCGCGCCGACCGGGCGCTGGCTCGTCTCTTCGCCGTCTCGGCCATCCCAGCTCTGGTGCGGCGGGACGGTGCGGACGTGGAGCTGACCGCGGACGATCTGGTGGCCGGGGATGTGCTCACGCTGGGGCCGGGCGACGTCGTCCCCGCCGACTGCCGCCTGCTGTCCACCGAGGCACTCGAGGTGGACGAGTCGTCGCTGACCGGCGAATCGCTCCCGGTGACGAAGTCGCCGAAGCCGGTCGCCGCCCGGGACCTGGCGGAGCGGACCTGCATGGTCTTCCAGGGCACGACCGTGGCCGCCGGGCGCGCCACCGCCCTGGTGGTGGCTACCGGCACCGCCACCGAGGCGGGGCGGGGCCTGGCCGCGGCCGCCGAGCCGGCGAGACCGGTGGGTGTGCAGGCCCGGCTCGCGGCGATCACGGACCTCACCGTCCCGGTCGCACTCGGCGCGGCCGGGACGTTGCTGCTGTCCGGGCTGGTACGTGGCCTCCCGATCCGGAACACGCTGAGTGCCGGAGTGGCGCTGGCCGTCGCGGCGGTCCCCGAGGGGCTGCCCTTCCTCGCCACGGCCGCCCAGCTCTCCTCCGCCCGACGGTTGGCCGGGCGGGGCGCGCTCGTACGCAACCCGCGCACCATCGAGACGCTCGGCCGGGTGGACGTGCTGTGCTTCGACAAGACCGGGACCCTCACCAAGGGGAAGATCCGGCTGACCGCGGTGTCGGACGGCTCCCGTTCCCGTCCGCTGGCGGACCTCGACGGGACCGGGCGTCAGGTGGTGGCCGTCGGCCTGCGCGCCACCCCGGACGACCAGCATCGCAAGCTGCCGCACCCGACCGACCGGGCGGTCGTGAAGGGCGCCGCCGCCGCGGGTGTGGGCCGGGCACCCGACGGGCGGGAATGGTCGCCGTTGACCGCCCTGCCGTTCGACCCGAGCCGCAGCTACCACGCCTGCCTGGGCCAGCTTGGCGCCGCCACGTTGCTCAGCGTCAAGGGAGCGCCCGAGGTGGTGCTGCCCCGCTGCACCCACCGCCGGACCGGCCGCCGCACCCAGCCGCTCGACGTCCGTGGCCAGGCACGTCTGGCTCGGGAACACCACCGCCTCGCCGCCGCGGGCTACCGGGTGCTTGCCGTCGCCGAGCGCCGCGTGGCGGCCGCGGGCCCCGCGGCGCGCCGGCAGCTGGCCGACGACGACGTCGCGGGCCTTGCGTTCCTCGGGTTCCTGGCGCTGTCCGACCCGGTCCGGGACACCGCGACCCCGTCCCTCGACCAGCTGCGCGCCGCGGGCGTGCAGATCATAATGATCACCGGCGACCATCCGAGCACCGCGCGGACGATCGCCGCGGAGCTCGGGGTGCTTGACGGCGATGCGCAGGTGGTGACCGGCGCGGAACTCGATGCCATGGCCGACGCGGAACTCGACGCCATGCTGCCGCGGGTGGCCGTCGTCGCCCGCGGCACACCGGCGCACAAGGTCCGGGTGATCGAGGCCTTCCAGCGGCTGGGCAGGACCGTCGCGATGACAGGTGACGGTGACAACGACGCGCCCGCCATCCGGCTCGCGGACGTGGGCATCGCGCTGGGTAAACGGGGGACCCCGGCGGCACGGGCCGCGGCCGACGTGATCATCACGGAGAACCGGCTGGACGCCATCCTCGCCGTGCTCGTCGAGGGCCGGTCGATGTGGGCCTCGGTCCGCAAGGCGCTGGGCATCTTCGTCGGCGGCAACCTCGGCGAGATCGCCTTCACCCTTCTCGGCTCGCTGGCCACGGGACGCTCACCGCTGTCCGCCCGGCAGTTGCTGCTCGTCAATCTGCTCACCGACCTCGCCCCCGGACTGGCGGTGGCGCTGCGCCCACCGGATCCGGAGGCGAGCGGCCGGCTCCTGGGCGAGGGGCCCGAACGGTCCCTGGGCAGTCCCCTCAACGCAGAGATCGCGGTGAGAGCGACCGCGACGACCCTGGCCGCCGCGGGTGCCTGGATCGCCGCCCGCCTCACCGGGCGGCGCCGGCGCGCCGACACGGTCGGGCTCGCGGCGCTCGTCGGCTCCCAGCTCGGCCAGACCCTGCTCGTTGGCGGGCGCAGTCGCATGGTGATCCTCAGCAGCCTGGTCTCGGCGGTCGTCCTGGCCGCCGTCGTGCAGGTGCCCGGGTTGAGCCACTTCTTCGGCTGCACCCCACTCGGCGCGGCCGGATGGACGATCGCCGTCGCCGCGTCCGCTGCCGCGACGCTGCTCTCGTTCCTGCTGCAGCGGCGTACCGAACGCCTGCTACAGCGGCGTACCGAACGGCCCGTCCCGGCTCGCGCCGACTTGACCCAGATCCTCCACGGCCTCGCCCGCGTTCCCCGGGCGGCGGTCCGGACAAGTGCGGCCGGCCCCGTCCCGGCACCGGCCGGTCGCGGAGCAGGATGACGCCGAGCGGGACATCGAGGGGAGCGGTCGATTTTGCCGAGCTCCCACCCGGGGGATGCTATTGCCGTCGTCCGAGGTGAGGAGGAACCATGATGAGCGGGATGAGTAGTCCGTCGCGGGCCCGCACGAGCGGCAGGCGGACGGCGAGCGGCAGGCGGACGCAGGACCAGGACGGCCAGCGGGCCGCACAGTCACCGGTCGAGCAGATGGGGGCGGACGCGAAGGAGCGGCACGAGACCCACTCGGCGATGCTGCGGCTGCCGTTCCTCAATGCGCGGTTCGAGATCCCCCACCCGTCGGGGGAACCGATGCACCTGGGCCCGATGACACTGCCATCACCGGGGAAGACCGCCTACTACGCGGGGCTGGGGCTGCTGGCCGTCACCGAAGTGATCGAATGGCCGGTCGTCGCCGCGATCGCGGCCGGTACCTATGTCGCCCAGCACACCGGCACCCCCCGGGGCGACCAACTCCGGGCCGAGCAGGCGCGCCACGGTCAGCGCGAGCCGGCGACCGTGTCGTCCTGACGCGGTCGCCGGGCTGACCGGGCACTCGGCGTCAGGTACCGGCGGGCAGGAGTTCGCCGATCAGCTTCTCGATGCGGGCACGGATGTCGTCGCGGATCGGGCGGACCGCGTCGATGCCCTGCCCGGCGGGGTCGTCGAGTTTCCAGTCCTCGTAGCGTTTGCCGGGGAAGATGGGGCACGCGTCGCCGCAGCCCATGGTGATGACCACGTCGGAGGCTTGGACGGCCTCGACGGTGAGGATCTTCGGGGTTTCGGCGGTGATGTCGATACCGACCTCGCTCATCGCGGCGACGGCGGTCGGGTTGATCTGCTCGGCGGGCATGGAGCCGGCGGAACGGACCTCGATCTTCCCGGCGGCGAGGTGGGTGAGCCAGCCGGCGGCCATCTGGGAACGGCCGGCATTGTGCACACAGACGAACAGCACCGAGGGCTTCTCGGACACGGACAGGTCCTTTCGCTACCAGGTGAGCCTGCGCGGCCGGGTCGGGCCGCGGCGTGAGGGTCAGCGGGGGGCGGGCAGGGTTAGGTCGGGGAGCATGCTGGCGATCAGCCCGCGGACCCGGTGGTCGATGTCGTCGCGAACGGCGGCGACCTGAT
This sequence comes from Parafrankia sp. Ea1.12, assembly GCF_900465275.1. Lineage (NCBI taxonomy): Bacteria > Bacillati > Actinomycetota > Actinomycetes > Frankiales > Frankiaceae > Parafrankia > Parafrankia sp. Ea1.12. The sequence goes on from NZ_UBIZ01000663.1 coordinate 4,247, forward strand.
CGGCCGGTGCGCTGTCAGGGTCGTCGATGGGCCAGTCCTCGTAGCGTTTGCCGGGGACATAGGGGCAGCGGTCCCCACAGCCCATGGTGATGACGACGTCGGCGGCGGCGAGGATGTCGTCGGTCAGCGGCTTGGGGAACTCCTCGTCCAGGCTCAGACCGATGTCCTTCATCGCCGCGATGACCTCGGGATGGATGTGCTCGCCGGGGTCGGAGCCGCCGGTACGGATGTGCAACGCGGACCCGGCGTAGTGACGGGTCAGCGCGGCGGCCATCTGTGAGCGGCCGGCGTTGCGGACGCAGACGAACAGCACTTCGGGGACCCGCTTGGCGATCAGTCCGCGGGTGGCGCCGAGGGCTTCGAGGCGTTCCCGGGTCAGTCGTTCCGCCAGTGTCGGGAGGAACAGGGTGACCCGGGCAGTGCGGGCGAGCTGGCGGTAGGAGTCGAGGAGCACCTCCTCGACCTCGCTCGCCGGGAAGGTGGTGTCGTAGTCGTAGGCGAGCCGGGCCGCACTCGCGGACAGCGCCCGTGCGGTCACCGGGTCCAGGCCCGGTAAGCCGCCGACGCCGGTAGAGCTGTCGAAATCGGTCATGAGACACCTCCAGGAAGACGTGGCTGGGAGGCACCGTTCGCCGCGGCGGCGGTGTCGGTGTGCGGGAGCAGGACCTGGGCGGCCTGCGCCGGGGTGGTCGGGGTCGGGGGGTAGAACAGCCGCACCAGCCCGTACCCGACCAGCCCTCCGACCGCCTGGACGGCGATGAACGCCGGTACGGAGGCGGGGGCGATCCCCGCGAAGGTGTCGGAGAACATCCGCCCGACGCTGATCGCCGGGTTCGCGAAACTGGTGGAGCTGGTGAACCAGTACGCCGCACCGATGTAGGCGCCGACCGCGGCCGGGGCCCGTTCACCCCGCTCGGAACGCACCAGCGCGAAGATCAGGAGGATGAGGCCGGCGGTCGCGACGACCTCGGCCAGCAGGTGTGACCCCGATGCCCGGTGATGCGTGGAGATCGACACCGCTGGCCGGTCGAACATCAGGTTCGCCAGCACCGCTCCCGCGATACAGCCGGCGATCTGGGCGGGCAGGTAGGCGGCGGCATCCCGCCACGACAACCCCCCGAACGCGGCATCGACCGCCGTGACCACGGGATTGAAGTGCGCTCCGGACACCGGCCCGACCATCAGGATGATCGCGTACAGGCCGGCGGCGGTCGCCGCGGCGTTCTCGACCAGTTGCAGACCGATCTGATCGGGGCTGAGCTGCTGCGCGGCGATCCCCGACCCGATGACCAGCGCGGCGAGCAGCATGCTGCCCACCGTTTCGGCGGCCAGCCGCCGCACCAGCGGCGGCTGACTCTCCCCGTTGTCCGTCACGTCCGGTGTCAGCGGGTAACGCCGGCGGGTGCCGGTTCGATCGTCACCGTGGGAGCGCACACCGGCCCGCAATCACACGCCGACCCGGGGCCGTCGCCCGGCTCGACGGTGCGCAGCTGCGTGCCGCTGTTCTCGGCGATGTCGGCGAGCACCGTGTAGATCTCCCACGGCGCGCCGTCCGGGTCATCGACCCACACCTTGTCCTGCAACGCATAGCAGCAGGCGGTGTTCTCCTCCACCGCCGTCACCAGCCCGGAGTCCTGCAGCCGGGTCGCGGCGGCGGACACCTCCTCCGACGTCTCGATCTCCACCCCTAGATGGTTCAGCGCCCCCGCCACCCCAGTGCCACGAGCGTCCGGGTTCTCGATCAGCACCAGCTTCAACGGCGGCACGTCCACGGCGAAGTTCGCGTACCCCGGCCGGCGCTTCGCCGGCTCCACCCCGAACAGCTTCGAGTAGAACTCCACCGCCGCGTCCACATCGGACACGTTCAACGCCAACTGCACCCTGGCCATCACAACCACCCTCACATCGACATCGGTCTATGCCTGTCGAGCCGAGGATGGACGTGCACATAGACGGCTGTCAATAGCTGAGGCATGCTGGAGGCATGGCGACCACCTCCCCACCGGCGGCCCTCCCCGTCACCGAGACCACGGGCGACCACTCGTCCAGCCTCGCGGAGACGATCGCCGCCTGCTGCACCCCGCTGGCCCGCGCACCGCTGTCCGCCGAGGAAGCCGACAGGCTGGTCGCCGTCCTCAAGGCCATCGCCGTCCCCGCCCGGCTACGACTTCTGTCGATGATCTACGCACGGGACGGCGGCGAAGCCTGCGTCTGCGAACTCACCGAACCCCTCGGCCTCACCCAACCCACCATCAGCCACCACCTCAAAGTCCTCGTCGACGCCGGCCTGATCACCCGCGACAAACGCGGCGTCTGGGCCTACTACCGCGCCGTACCCGAAGCACTCGCCGCCCTCGCCACCGTGTTCAGCCCACCCCAATAGCAGAGAACAGAACATCCCCACCGAACGGCGCGGCGCCACGGCGAACACTCACCGTGGGCAGCTATTCCCCTGCTGGTCTCGTGGGGCTCCAGAACCCCGATCTGGGCGGTGCCCTGCGCATTTGCCTGCCGGACGGGACCTGCGTCAGAAAGTCTGGATGATCATGGTGTGGTCCCTGCTCTACGCCCTGACACGCAACGCTCTCGGACTGAGTTGCTCCGGGTTCGTGGGGACACCACGAAGGAGGTAGAGCTCCTCGTCCTGCGACTCGGGTAGCGGTGTTGCGGCGGCAGGTTCACCGGCCGACGCCGGAACCGACGGATCTACGTGTTCTTCGTCGTCGAACACGCCACCCGCCGTGCCCATGTCCTCGGAGTCACGAGACACCCAACCGCGGCGTGGGTCGCCCAGCGGGCACGGAACCTTCTCAGGGATCCCGAGGAGCGTCGGTTGGGCTCAGCCGGTCGGCCTCCAGTTCCCGTCCGCCGGGTCGGGGTCCTGCGGGTCTGGGGGCGGGAGTTCGTCGCGGTCGTCGCGGTCCCGGGTGGGGGCGTCGCCGAGGTCTGACTGGAGTCGGTCGAGATCCAGGTTGAGGGAGGTGTATTTGAGTTTGCGGGCGACTTTCGTGTGTTTGGCTTTCGCTCGACCGCGTCCCATGGAACGACCCCTTCCGGCCATTGCGCACCCCCGCTGCGGTGCTCGTTGTGTGTGATGCCTTCTGAGAACACGAGGCGGCACGACTCCGCCACATTCTTCGGTATCGGCTTCATTACCCGAGGTAGTTCTGGATTCTGTGTGAGTGTGAGGGGTGACGCCGTTTCGCCAGGGTCCTCGACGCGATCTGCTGGATCCGGTCGCGACTTGACCGTCGTGGCGTCGATGGTGGGGAAGCCGAGCTGCCAGCGTGGCGAGGTTGTCGACCTTCTGTCACTCTTGACTTGGACGTCGCCGGGGAGGCTTGGCGGTGGCGTTGATACCGCGATACCTGCGCGTCCTTCGCAGGAGGCAGCGTGCTTGGCGGGAGGTTCGGATAGGCCGGCCGGCATTGACACAAGGTCGACATGACCCCATGTCCCCCACTCGGCCCGCCCGCCCGGCAGCGGCGGACATGCCGACCTCGCACATCGACGCACGCGCCCGACC
>NZ_UBIZ01000409.1:0-273 GCF_900465275.1 Parafrankia sp. Ea1.12
AGCCGCCCCGCCGCTCGAAGGCGGAGAGGAGGACCAGCCAGCCGCAGGTCGCAGCCGCGAGCCGCCCTGCCCACCCGCAGATCGCGGCTTCCAGATCCGCCAGCGGTGCGGTCTGCGCGTCCAGGCCCGGTATCAGGCCGATGTCAGGCGTGGGGGACGCGGCGGCTGCCGGGGAAGGTACCTGTTCGATCACTGTGATCACCGGGCCCAGGGGTGTCGTCGATCAGCGGATGCGAGCAGGCTCGCATCCGCCACCGACAGTTTTCCTCCCTG
>NZ_UBIZ01000198.1:0-9482 GCF_900465275.1 Parafrankia sp. Ea1.12
CCACGTGTCCGCAACCCTGGCCGACAGCCATCTCCGCGCCACCCTCACCGGCCACACCCGGGGTGTCCGGCACCGCCGGCCACCCCCCAGACACCGACAATAGCCAGCGCTACCAGCGCATTGCCCGGGAACCTCCAGCAATACGTCCGGAGAGACCGCCGGACACGCCGACCGGCAGCCACCGTGGTCCCCATGAACCCGACGACAGCCACCCAGCACCGCGGCCCCGCCTACGGAGCGAGCCGCGGTCCACCCCGGCGGCCGTCGTCTCGGTGCCATCGAGGGGGCGGCACCGTGCGGCCCCCGCCGACAGCACGCCGCCGATCCCGCCCGCCGAGGCACAGGGCACTCCAATCGGTGCGGCCGCGGGCCGGTGGACCGGTGGGCCGGTGGACCGGTGGACCGGCCAGTCAAGCCGAGCCAGCCACCGTCACGGCTCCACCGGCAAGGAATTCCCCTCGCCCGTAAAGGAGGTAACGGGGGCGGGACAAGAAACATTCGTCCGCTTTTCCGCCGGATCGGCGCCGGAGTGCGTCTCTGATCGGAGCAGGCAAGTAACCGGCAGGATCGTTGGCGACGACTATCCGGCACAGCTGCGGGGACACGTCGAGGGTGACCGCCAACCCCCGACCGTAACTTGGGGGCAGGTAACGCCGAAAAGGTTTGTCGGGGAAGGCCCTCCCTAGCCGAGGGCTTTCCCCGACCGCAGCACCCATCCCACCCGGCAGCTACCGGCCCGACACATGGCCCGGTGGCTACAGCCACCGGCCCCGATCCATAGGTAGAAGGATTCCAGCCAGCTGTCGGCCATTGGACAGTAAACGGGTATCGGGGTGCTAGCACCCTCGGGAAGGACACCGGCCCGCACCCCTGCCGCCACGGCATCGCCGGCCGCTAACCTCATACGCATCCGATGCCAGCAAAGCCACCCGACATCGATTCCTATTCGACCACCGGCCGCCGGAAACGCGGCGTAGTGATGCGGGACGGCCAGACACGGTCCGCCGAGCAGAAAAAAGAGGGCGACAACCGAGAACAAGCCAGACTCGGCGCCGAGGCGATGAGACCGACCGCCGGTAACAGCTACCAGGACCCAACCCATCCCGATGGAGGCCACCGTGCACGTCACCCAGGTCAACAATTCACGAGGCGGACCACACCGCGTCGGCGCGCCGCCGGCTCGCCTCATCAATCGACTGCGCCGCAGCCGGCGGCGCGGAGAGTCCACGTGGGAGCATGTGCGCCCGTTCCGTCGGCTCACCGTCTCGGCCGTCGCCGCAGCAATCGCCCTCGTCGGGTTCGCCGCCGCCGAGTCGCCGGCCGCCCAGGCCGCCCCGAAGAGGCTCGTTCGGATCGACTACTGCGACAGCATCTACGCCGACAAGCCCATCACCCAGCAGCGGGCGGAGACTTCCGAGCTGTCGATGACCTGCCTGATCAACAAGGTGCGGGTCGACGCCGGGGCGCCTCCACTGAGACTCGAGACCGTCTATGCCGCGAACGGCGGGAGTGTTTACCAGACGCCACTGTGGAAGGCCGCCACCGGGCACGCCACCAGGGCCGTCGCGCTGAAGTGGTGGATCCCGGACCCGGTGAACGACCCGGCGGGCAAAAAGACCCACATCGACCCGGAGACCGGTTCCAACCCCACCACCCGGATCAAGGGGGCCGGCTACTGCCCCAACGGCACCTGGGCCATCGCCGAAAACACCTTCACCTCCGCTGGCATGGGGCAGCAGTTCCCGCCTACCCCACGCGGGGTCGTCACCTGGTGGGCGACTGATCCGTACCACTGGCCCACGCTGATCAACCCCACCTACCGGGAGCACCGCATCGCCATCCTGCCCGGGTCCGCCGACCCCAACGCCACCGGCGACCCGTCCGGGACCTTCGTCGAGAACCTCGGCAGCTGCACCTGACCGACCTGAGCCTTCCCAACCGGGGTGCCGCGCCGTCCGAGCAGGCAGCGGACAGCGACGGCGCCCCGGCGGCCTCAACGGCGCCGCCGGGCTTCTTACAGGGGGCGGTGCAGGTGCCGGTGGCCGGCGATGCCCAGCAGCATGAGGCCGGCGAGGCTCAGGAGAACGCCGGCTGCGGTGTAGGCAAGAGTCACGTCGGGGGAGGCGTCGGCCAGACGCGGGATCGCGTTGAAGGGCGCTACGGAGTACATCAGCAGCAGGGACCAGCCGCGCGGGCGTACCGGCGCCAGCCTGGCGCGCAGGCGGCGGGGCACCCGGTCGGCGGCCATTGCCAGTCCTGCGGGCAGCACGGTGAGGGAGAAGAAGACCAGGCCGATCCACTGCCACTTCATGGTGCGGGGTTCCTCTGGTGTGGGAGGTCAGACATGGCGCTCGCGACCCGTTCCTGGTCCGGTGCCTCGTGGTGGCGTTGTACGCCGCCGCCTCGTTCAACGTCGTCGCGCATTGTGTCCTGGGTGTCGCAGGCAAGGGGCGGGGCGCCGGGCGACGAGGAGACCGTGCGATCGGAGAAATTGTCGCGGCCGACACCAGCGCCCTGGACATCGAGAGGCGGCAGAAGCGGGTCCCAACGGAACCCGGCCGGACGCACAATGATGTCCTTTCGACGTGGTTCCAGCTCCCGGGAAGTGCCTCATTCTCGAGTGTCGGACCGACAGCTGCTGGTTCCGGTCCGCGTGGCGGCCTGTGACGGTTCGTGGTCGGGGTGGCAGGGTTGTGCGGTTATGAGTGTGGGGACGGGGGTCCCACCGGTCGGCCGGGACGATGCGGCTGCGGGTGACGGAGCTCCTTCGCGGCGGGTGGATTTTTTCGTGTCGTACACGGCGGCGGACCGGGGTTGGGCGGAGTGGGTCGCCTGGCAGTTGGAAGCGGCCGGTCACGTGGTGGTGCTACAGGGGTGGGACTTCACCGCGGGCGCGAACTTCGTGTATGAGATGCACCGGGCGGCGATGGTGGCGGCGCGGACGGTGGCGGTGGTGTCGCGGCCTACTTGACCTCGGCGTATGCGGAGGCGGAGTGGCAGGCGGCATGGGCTGCGGATCCGTCAGGGGTCGAGCGGCGGTTGGTGCCGGTGCGGGTGGAGGACTGCCCACAGCCGGGGTTGTCGAGGCAGCGGGTCGGGGTGGACCTGTTCGGGGCGGACGAGCGGGTCGCGTGCGGGCGGTTGCTGGCGGCGGCGAGCGGAGAACGACAGCTCTGTCACGGACGCTGACCCCTTCCGTGACTCGTGTGGGGACCGGCGGCCAGCCTGCTGACCATCACCGTTTCCTTGGCACTCCCGAAATCGGGGCAGCTTCAGTTCTGGGAGTTGGTGGTGGTTTTCGGGTAGTGGTTGGGGGCGCGAGGACGAGTCGGGCCGCCTTCGCCGTCCGGCCGCCCTACCTGCGTCTATCGCATGTACGGTGTCGACACTCGGATTGGTCGCCATTCAGCGTGCTGCCGGGCGGCCGATCTGGTCGAGGAGTCCGGTGTCCGGGTCGGTCCAGACGAAGCTGTCACGCTCGCGCGCGGAGTCGCTGGTCATGCCTGTAGCGGCTCCGCGCTGGGGTGGTGGCTGCGCAGGGCGTGCAGCGCCGGGGCGAGCTCGCTGATCTCCGGGGCGTATTCCAGCTGCTGCGCCCAACGGGTGGGCACGGCCGGGGCGCCGTCGCGGGCGCCGAGGAGGCCGCCGGTGATGGCACCGGTGGTGTCGGCGTCCTGCCTGGAGGGCTTCGGGGACCGGTGTGCCCTCGACGAGGGCGGAGACGATCGCGGTGTAGGCGACGCAGGCGTGCACGCAGCGGGGATCGGCGTGGGTGACGGCGCTGATCTCGGCGGCTTCGCGGGCGCACCGGTCCGGGTGGGAGCGGGCGAGGCCGGTGGGCAGGGCGCGCATGAGGCTGCCGTTGCCGGCGCCGGCGCCGGCGCCGCCGCCGCGCGCCGCGGCGGTCGCGGCGGCGCCGGCGGCCAGCGGCTCCTCGCCGTCGGCGATGCGACCCAGGGAGGCTGCGGTCATGCCGCCGATGTCGCGGGGACGTCCCCGGTACCAGCGCAGGAAGTGCTCGGTCACCGCGCCGAGCTGGTAGCCGTCGGCGTAGGCGCGGGCCACGGCGATCGTCAGGTCGGTGTCGTCGGTGCCCTGCCCGGGACGCCACCCGAACGCCCCGCCCCCGGTGATCTCGGTGTGGACGCCGTGGCGGCGCCTGATCTCCTCGGGGGGCATGAATTCCAGGGTGGCGCCGAGCGCGTCGCCGGCGGCCAGTCCCAGCAGCGCGCCGTGGACACGTTGCTGGGGGGTCGGTGTCGTCATCGGTGTGCCCTTCTGGTCGGTGCTGGGGTGCGACTCAGGTCCAGTCGGCGCCGTCGACCTTGACGCTGAGGCGGATGCCGCGCCGGCGCAGCGCGGTCACCAGCTCCGCGGAACGGACGACGCCTTCGGCGCCGAACATCTCCAGCATTACCGACGGATCCGACCAGTAGAGCGCCGGGCCATGCCCTTTCCCACGCCGTGGATCAGCCCGCGGTCCCCGAACGCTAGCGCTGACCAGGCTTGAGGGTGATGAACAGGGCGGTGGCGTCGGCCGTCACGGTCTCACCGTCGTAGAGCGCGGCGGTCAGGAACCGCTTGCGGCCCTCCTCCCGGTCGTGCCGGACCTCGACGCGGAGCCGGACGTCGATCGGGGTGACGGCGCGGAAGTTGACGTTGAGGTAGGCCGTCCGCGCCATCGGCCGGCCGCCCGCGTTCGAGAGCCGCCCCATGATCTCGTCGAACATCAGGGGGATGGCGCCCCCGTGGGCCGCGCCGAAGCCGCCGAGGTAGTACCGGCCGAACGTGACGTGCCCGACGAGGCGGTTGTCGTCGGCCTCGTCGACGTGCACCATCGGCAGCAGCGCGTGCGCGCGGCCCCCGATACCGGGGGTCCGGCCGGCGGCCTGCAGGGTGTCGGCCACCAGGTAGGGCTTCAGGAGTCCGCTGAGCCGCTCGATGTCCAGGCTGGCGTTTCGCGCCACGTCGGCCGGCAGGTCGACGCCGCTCGCGGTGTCCTGCAGGACCCGTAGGGCGTCGAGCATCCGGGCGAACTCGGGCTCCAGCCCGCCGGCCGTCTCGTCCGGCGCCCGCTGGTTCTCCGTCACGACTTCTCCTAGGACCGGCATAGCAGCATCGCGCCGGCGGGGGCGAGCCCGCCGGTGCTGACGGCGGCGACGGAGCAGCCGTCGACCTGGCGCGCGCCGCCCTGGCCGCGTAGTTGGACGACCGCCTCGTGGATCATGCCCATGCCGTGGGTGCGGCCGGCCGAGAGCTGGCCGCCGTGGGTGTTGAGCGCGACGACGCCTCCCTTGCGCGCGATGTTGTGGCCGCCGGCGACGAAGTCGGCGGCTTCGCCGATGCCACAGAATCCCATGGCTTCCAGCCAGGACAGGCAGTTGAAGGTGAAGCCGTCGTAGAGCTGCGCGACCTGGACGTCGGCGGGCCGCAGCGACGCGCGCGACCACAGATGCGCGGACGGGCCGAGCGTCTGCGGTTCGTGGCTCGTCGTGCTCTGGTGCCAGAGGAACCGTTCCGTGATCTGCGTGCCGACCGCCTCGACGAACACGGGTGGGCTGGCCAGGTCGTGGGCGGTCTCCACCGCGGACACGATCACGGCGAGGCTCGCGTCCATCGGGACGTCGCAGTCGTAGAGGCCGAACGGGGTGGTGATCATCCGGGCGTTCAGGTAGTCGCCCATCGTCATCGGGTCGCGGTAGACGGCCTGCGGGTTGAGCGCGGCGTTCGCCCGCTGGTTGATCGCGATCCAGCCCAGGGCCTCGCGGGTCGCGCCGTAGCGGCGGAAGTAGTTCGAGGCGATCATCGCGAGGTTGATGGCGACGGAACCCACGCCGTACGGCGCGATGTACCCCTGCGGCCCCATGATCCGGCCGCCGCGACCGCCGATGCCGTACGGGCTGCCGCCGCCGGGGTTGGCGGCCCGCTGTTGGGCGGCGTAGGTGGACTGCCACACGGTACGGAAGCACAGGACGTGGCGGGCGAGGCCGCCGGCCACCGCGAGCATGGCCGCGACGACGGCGCCGCCGGGGCCGAACGTCTCCGAGCCGCCGTTGTACCAGGTGGGCCGGATGCCGAGAGTGTCGGCGAGCGCGGTCACCCCGCCCTCGGTGAAGCCGCCGATCAGCTCCCCTCCGGGGAAGGTGGAGAGTCCGTCGATGTCGGACAGCTCCAGGCCGGCGTCGGCGACCGCCGCCCTGGCCGCGGCCGCGGCCAGCGTGAGCGGCGGCAGCATCAGCCGCCGGCCGACCGGGGACATACCGATCCCGGTGATCGCCACCCGGTCCTCGAACTTGTCGGCGCGGACCATCGGCCGCACGTGGCGCGCGTGCTCCGCCGGGGCGATGACGTCGTCGGGGAGAGGCCCGAACACCAGGCCCCGTCGCGATTCGTCGCCCTGCGCCGGGCCCGGTTCCTCTGACGCGGTCTCCGCCGGCCCCGGTTCCCCCGGCACCGGGGCGAAGACCGGGAGCCACACGTCCTCGGCCTGCTCGAACCGCACGTGGACGCGCAGCCCGACGGCCGCGTCCTCGGTCGGGATGTCCACCAGACCGGTGATCACGCGGACCCGTGGATCCTCGTCGATCGCGACGGACGCGACGACGAACGGGGGAGGGAAGGCCGGTTCCCACGGCTGGTGGTTGACGGTGACGCCGATGACCGTTCCGCGGCCGCTGACCTCGGTGACCCCGAGACGGTCGGAGTGGCAGTAGCAGCAGACCGGCTGGGGCGGGTGTACCAGCGAGGCGCAGTCCTGGCAGCGCTGGAACCGCAGAACGCCGTCGCGGCCCGCGGACCAGTAGAAGGCGTTGAGATCGTCCACCGCCGGCAGCGGCCGCGGCGTCGAGGGGGAGGCGTTGCTCGTCACCTGCCAAATAATATATTGTCGACTTGAGAAAGCAATCCCGGGATCGCTGGAGGCGCGCCGTGTGGGAGTTCGAGACCGAGCCGGAGTACCAGGAGAAGCTGGACTGGGCGGAGCGTTTCGTCCGGGAGGAGGTCGAGCCCCTCGACGCCCTGTGGCGGCACCAGGTCTTCGAGCGGCCGATCGACCCGGTCATCGGGCGCATCGTCGGCCCGCTCAAGCAGCAGGTCCGCGACCAGGGCCTGTGGGCCTGCCACCTAGGCCAGGAGCTCGGCGGCCAGGGTTACGGCCAGGTGAAGCTCGCCCTGCTCAACGAGATCATCGGCCGGGCGGCCTGGGGGCCGGTGATCTTCGGTACGGCGGCGCCCGACACCGGTAACGCCGAGATCCTCGCCCACTACGGCACGGAGGAGCAGAAGCGGCTCTACCTCCAGCCGCTGCTCGACGGCGACATCGTCTCCTGCTTCGCGATGACCGAGCCGCAGGGCGGCTCCGACCCGGGCATGTTCACCACCCGGGCCGAGCGGGACGGCGACGGCTGGGTGATCAACGGCCTGAAGTTCTTCGCCTCGCACGCCAAGTGGGCCTCGTTCTACCTGGTCATGGCGGTCACCAACCCCGACGTCGGCATCCACCACGGCGCGTCGATGTTCATCGTGCCGAGCGACACCCCCGGCATCGAGATCGAGCGCAACATGGCCCTGTTCGGGCAGGATGTGCCCGGTCAGGGCACGCACGGCCTCGTCCGCTTCACCGACGTCCGGGTGCCGGTCGAGAACGTGCTGGGTGGCGAGGGGCAGGCCTTCGCGATCAGCCAGACCCGGCTCGGCGGCGGGCGGATCCACCACGCGATGCGCACCGTGAGCCAGGCCCGCCGGGCGCTGGACATGATGGTCGAGCGGGCCCTGAGCCGCGAGACGAAGGGCAGCCGGCTGAGCGAGAAGCAGTCGGTGCAGAACTATCTCGCCGACTCCTACGCCGAGCTCACCCAGTTCCGGCTCTTCGTGCTGTACGTGGCGTGGCGCATCGACAAACTGAAGGACTACCGGGCCGTCCGGCACGACATCGCCGCGGTGAAGGTGCTGACCCCGCAGGTCATGCACAACATCACCCAGCGGGCGCTGCAGGTGCACGGCGCGCTCGGGACGACGAACGACCTGCCGCTCAACGAGTGGTTCTCCGGCTCGATGATCCTGGGCCTGGCGGACGGCCCCAGCGAGATCCACCGGGTGACGGTCGCCCGCGCTGTGCTCAGGCAGGGAACGCCGACCGAGGGCCTGTGGCCGACGCAGTGGCTGCCGCTGCGCCAGGAGGCCGCGCGCAAGAAGTGGGCCGAGTTCCTCGAGCCCGCGGGCGCGGACCAGTGAGCCAGGTGGCGAGCGACACCGGCTCGGCGCTCGACGTCGACGCGCTCGGCCGGTGGCTGGACACCCAGGGCCTGCCCGTCCAGGTGCGGCTGCTCTCCGGGGGCCGGCAGAACGAGATCTTCGAGGTCAGCCGGGGCGAGTTCCGCGCCGCGCCGCGCTGCGCAAGCCGCCCGCCGCGGCACCGGCCGAGCGCGACGCCGGGATCCTGCGCGAGTGGCGGATCATCGAGGCGCTCACCGGTACCGACGTGCCCGTCGCCGACGGTATCGCCGCCTGCGCGGACCCGAGCGTGATCGGCCGTCCCTTCTACCTGATGGATGTCGTCGACGGCTGGTCGGTGATGAACACGCCGGGCTGGTGGGCGCCGCCGTTCGACACCGACCTCGAGGCGCGCGGCGGGCTGGCCTACGAGCTCATCGACGGCATCGTGAAGATGGGCGCCCTCGACTGGCGGGCCCGCGGCCTGGGCGACCTCGGCCGTCCCGACGGCTACCACGACCGGCAGGTCGCGCGCTGGATCCGCTTCTACGAGCGGATCCGGGCCCGGGAGGTCCCCGGGCTCGACGAGGCGACCCGGTGGCTGGCGTGCCACCGGCCGCTCGACTTCGTCCCCGGGATCATGCACGGTGACTACCAGTTCCCGAACGTCATGTTCCGGCACGGCACGCCGGCCCGGCTCGCGGCCATCCTCGACTGGGAGATGGGCACCGTCGGCGACCCGAAGCTGGACGTCGCCTGGGCACTGCACAGCTGGCCGGAGGACCCCACCGGCCCCTCGGACAACGAGTACCTCGTCGGCATGCCGCCCCGCTCGAAGCTCCTCGCGTTCTACGCGGAGCGCTCCGGCCGGCAGGTGGATGACTTCGACTACTACCTGGTGCTGGCAAAATGGAAGCTGGCGACCGTCCTGGAGCAGGGCTACCAACGCGCGAACGGTGACCCGAAGCTCGAGGACTTCGGAGGCTACGTGGTCAGGTACATGAAGGAAGCGGCGGAGACCGCCGCATCGAGCGACTATCCCGCGGTGTCGTGACAGAGGATGCGGACATGACGGGCGAACGCCCGCGCCGAGGGCGCCCGCCCCGGACGGCCACGTGAGCCTCCCGTGACGACACGTGACGCTGACCCGAGCGCGATCCGGCTGCTCGCCTCGGGTCGGCGGCGCTACGGCAACCTCAAGGACGAGGCGGCCAGCTTCATCCGGGAGGCGATCGTCTCTCGTGCGCTGCCGCCGCGCAGCAAGATCGATC
>NZ_UBIZ01000476.1:0-25451 GCF_900465275.1 Parafrankia sp. Ea1.12
GTGCCGGGGCGGGTCAGTCGGGGTCCGGTTCGTCCGTCGCGTGGCTGGCGGAGCCCTTCGGGATCCGTTGGCGTGGACTCAGCGCGACCCAGTCCTGGGCCCAGGCGGACAGCGGCTCCAGAACGCCCAACAGCCGACGTCCATGGCTGGTCAGGCGGTACTCGCCGGCCTCGTCGACCTCGACCAGGCCGGCTTCGCGCAGCTCGCGCATCCGCTGCGAGAGCTGGGACTCCGGCGCGCCGACCCGTCCGGTGAGAGACCGGAAGGAGGACGAACCGCCGCGAAGGCTCCAGAAGGCGGCCAGCGTGTACCGGCGTCCCAGCAGTTCCAGGATGGCGGCGAGCTCCTCCGGCACACCGGCCGCAGCCTGCCCGGAGCCGGAGCCGGAGCCGGAGCCGGAGCCGGAGCCAGGCCCGGACCCGGCACCTGACCCCGGCGTGGCACCGCCGGCATGCGTGGACGTCCGCCGGCCGCCGGGGCCGCGTCGCCCCCGGTCAGCGCGCACGGACACCGGTGTGGCCGCCGGCGGCCGGGTGGACCCGTGCCGAGCGCTCGCCAGCGGGACGGACCCGGACGGCCTGCAGCCAGACCGCCCGGAACCGGCGTTTCCTGGGGTGGTCCCCCAAATGGGGCAGGGCCCACACCGCGGTGTGGTGGGAGATGCTGGTCGTCGTCAGCGCGAGTGCACCCCCACACCGTTGGAGCTGTGCGCTCCCAGGGACGCGGCGAAGGTGGTGCCGTCGCTGTCCTGGGCGCTGCCCAGCACGGTGCGGACCCGCTGGGCGAGGGCCCCGGCCTGGGCCGAGACCACCCCGGCGACGCTCTGGACCTCCGGGCGTTCCCTGACCTCGCGCGCCTGGCGCATGATCGCGTCGTAGTGGTCACGCCCCGCACGGGCACCGAGGACGTACCCGATGCCGAGGGCAACGACCACACTGGGCCTGATGCGCATGGTTCCTCCCGGGGCAGGGGCCGGGCGTTCGCGGCTGACACCGCGCTTGCTCCGGCTTGTCACAGGCTTGTTTACTACCCCACCGACAGCCGTGCCGGAACCTCAGGTAGGCTGACGACGTCAGGCACGATCCGTCGCCGCCACCCGCCCGGTTCGGGCGGCTAGATCCAGGCGGCACGGCGGCCAGGCCGCGGAGCATCTGGTCGCTCGGCGGAACCTGGGCGGTTCGGGCCTGACGGAAATGACGGTCCCGCGTAGCTCAATTGGCAGAGCAGCCGGCTGTTAACCGGCAGGTTATAGGTTCGAGTCCTATCGCGGGAGCACGTTTTCCCTGGTCAGGCCAGGTTTCCTCAAGATCCTTCGGATCGCGAGACGAAGATCACCCTAGCTTTACCCCATGATTCTTTCCGCGGTGACCGTTCCCAGGATCGTCTACCTGGGCCACCGACCCGCCGAGTCGACCGTCATCCTGGCCTCAGGCCCCATCCCGATGTCGGCCGAGCGGCGGCCGGTCCGCCCCGGTATCGACGGGGTTCGGCTGGTCGGGGGAGACAGGTCGCGCCGTAGTCCCCAGTGGGCGGAGAGGGGACCCTCTCCTGGGCGTCTGGTGGGGAGCCTCTAGCTGTAATGATCGGGGACGTTGATCAATCGCGTGGACATGAGACGTCGGGGACCTTCCTTTTCACCGGTGATTCGTGATGAGGCGCCAGGAGCATAGGGGCAGGTGTGGCTCCGATCTCACGAGTGCGCCTGCGTCGGCAAGGTGAGGATTTCGGCTCCGTCGTCGGTGATGGCGATCGTGTGCTCACTGTGCGCTGTCTGGCAGCCTGTCGCGCTTCGGAGGGTCCAGCCATCGGCATCGGTGACGAGCTCGGCGGTGTCCGCCATGACCCACGGCTCCAATGCCAGCAGCAGCCCAGGGCGCAGTCTGTATCCACGGCCGGGCCGTCCGGTGTTCGAAACGTGCGGGTCCTGGTGCATCGTCGATCCGATGCCATGACCTCCGAACTCGGTGTTGATCGGGTACCCGGCCTCGCTGAGGACGGAGCCGATGGCATGGGAGATGTCACCGATGCGAGCTCCGGGGCCGGCAGCGGCTATCCCTGCGTACAGCGCGCGTTCGATCGCGTTGATCATCGCGACGCTCTCCGGGGGCTTTGAGTCGCCCACGATGAAGCTGATGGCGGAGTCCGCGGCGACTCCGTCTTTGGAGACGGCGAGGTCGAGCGTCAGCAGGTCGCCGTCGGCAAGCGTGTAGTCGTAGGGCAGGCCGTGGAGCACGGCGTCGTTGACGGCCGTGCAGATGTAGTGGCCGAACGGCCCGCGTCCGAAGGACGGCTCGTAGTCGACGTAGCAGGACTGCGCTCCAGCCTCGACGATCATGGTCTCGGCCCACCGATCGATGTCCAGGAGGCTCGTGCCGACCGTGCTGCGGCTCTTCAGCGTCTGCAAAATGTCAGCGACCAGGGCGCCTGTGTCCTTTGCTTGGGCCAGTTTGGTGGGGCTCAGGATCTCGATCATGCGGCGCCCTTCTCGCACTACCAATAACTATCCCGGCCATATTATACCGGTACTATAATTGGAGTCATGGTCAGGTTGCCGCTCACTCCGGCAGAGGTCGAGCGCGGGCAGCGCCTCGGCGCCCTCCTGCGTCGGGCCAGGGGGGAGCGCTCGATGCTCGATACCGCGCTGGATGCAGGTGTCTCACCAGAAACCCTTCGGAAGATCGAGTCTGGTCGCGTAGCCACCCCTGCCTTCCCGACCATCGCGGCGATCGCCGATGTCCTCGGCCTTTCCCTCGACGAAGTGTGGGCCGAGATCAACCAGCCTGACGGCGAGGTCGAACCCACAAGATCAGGTCGCAACGCACGCGAGCGGTTGGCCTCGTGAGTCTCGGGCCCGCAGCTCCGTTGCAGGTGCCGACGGCAGAGAGCCCGTGGGCGCGGTGCTCAACCAACGTCCCCGGTCAGTACACCTAGCAGGCGCTGACAAGGCGCACGCGGGCCAAGGTGTCCCACCGGTACGCGCGTTCCTCGCGGCGTAGTTCGACCAGCGTGACGGCGCCGACCGTGACACGGACGGGTGGAAGCTCCCGGAGATCTCTGACGGCCGAGATGATCGGATGGGCGTCGGTCCGACTGTTGCAGTAGGCGATGCCGACGTGGGGCCGAAACCCGTTCGGCTTGACCACCACCGCGGCGGGCCCGAGTACGGCCGTGATCGCCTCGATGAGCCCGTCCCGAACGGCGACCACCGGCGCCCAGGACAGGACGCTGAAGCGGACGGCACCGGACGACCCCGCCAGTGGCCCCACAGCCAACGAGAACGGCTCGACACCGGCCAGCCGTACACACGTCTGCTCCACGGCTCTGTCAACATCAGCCCGGCCGATCTGATCGGTGAAGGCGAGACGTTGGAGCGTCAGATGCAGCCCGTCAGGCGGTACCGGGTCGAGGACGGGCAGGCGCAGCCGCTGCTGGCACCGGTCGGCAAGGGCGTGCAGCTCGGTGGCGTTCTCGAAGGTCAGCATCCAGTGGTAGGAGCGGCGTCCGGGCGTCCAGCCGGGCCGGTCCCAGTGGTTGTCGAGCCGGTCGAGGCTGGTGAAGCGGTGCCAGTCGTCCATGACCGGGTTCGTGGTGGGTGACGTGGTCACCGGTGTGCGCCGGCGGGGAGGGCGAGCGCGCGGGAAGCCTCCGCGAGTTCGGTGACCGGGCCGATCTGCTGCCATGGCCTGGCACGGGCGACCAGCTCGTGGCTACGACGTCGGATGGACTCGATCGGGTTGCCGGCCGCGCTAGTCAGAGCCTCGATCCCAAGTGCGGCAGCCTGCTCCGGGTCGGGAGCGTCGGACAGGAGCAGCGCGGTCGCCAGGTCGAGGCGGACGAGACAACGGCTCCACATCGATGGGGATCGGTCGGCTACCTGCACGGCCATGTCCGCATACTCCCGCACCCTGGCCGTTTCGCCCAGGGAGACGTATGCGGTCGCTGCGTTCGCGGCGACACGGGCCGTGCTGTAGGGCCCGAAGGAGATACAGGGTGACATCCCGTCGGGCACCGGATACTGGTCGGCCAGGTCGAACGCTTCGGCCACGGATCGGTCCACGCCGGTGCGGTCACCGAGCCGACCGAGGGCGCGTGCCTCCCCGTTCACGGCAAGCCGGATTGCCTGGGCCGACCGACCGGCGACTCGGCGACCTGACGTCCGCGCGTCGGGGACCGGTGGTGTTCAGTGCAGGGTGAGTGGGGTCGCGGATGCGACGTGGGACAGTTTCTCCGGGTTGCGGACGTAGTAGAGGCCGGTGATGCGTGCGTCCTCGACACGGATCGCCATGACGCCGTCGATCTCGCCGTCCAGGCGGACGAGGAGTGCCGGGTTGCCGTTGACCATGGTCGGTTCGGCGGTGAGCGTGCCTTCGAGCTTGCCGATGCCGCCGGCGAACATACGGGCCACCTGCTCGGCGCCAGTGACCGGCCGCAGCGCGGCGTGTTTGATGCCGCCGCCGTCGCTCATCAGGACGACCTCGGGGGCGAGCACCTCAAGGAGGCCCTGCGGGTCCCCGGTTTCGATCGCGCGCTGGAACGACTCCAGGACTGCCTGGCCCTCGTTCGAGGAGACCACCCGGCGGGGGCGGCGGGAATCGACGTGCTGGCGGGCGCGGTGGGCGATCTGGCGGACGGCCGCAGGGCTCTTGTCGACGGCGGCCGCGATCTCGTCGTAGCCGATGTCGAAGACCTCGCGCAGCACGAAGACGGCGCGCTCGGTCGGTGACAGCGTCTCGAGGACGAGCATCAGCGCCATCGACACGCTCTCGGCGAGCTCGACGTCCTCGGCCACGTCCGGCGCGGTGAGCAGCGGCTCGGGCAGCCAGGGGCCGACGTATGCCTCCCGGCGGCGCTTCATGGTGCGCAGCCGGTTGAGCGCCTGGCGGGTGGTGATCCGGACCAGGTAGGCGCGCTGGTCGCGCATCTGCCCCTGGTCGGCCTTGACCCATCGAAGCCAGGTCTCCTGGAGGACGTCTTCGGCGTCGGCCGCCGATCCGAGTATCTCGTAGGCGACGGTGAAGAGCAGGTTGCGGTGTGCGAGGAACGCCTCGGTCGCCGGGTCGGTGGCGTCGTCGCTCATCTCTCGTCCCTTCTCCTCGTCCTTCGCGGTCGGCCCTGGCGGCCGACCGCGTTCGCGTGCGTCCACAGCAAGATCCTCGCGGCACGCACCGGTCAGGCTGCCCGGTCGGCGGCGGCCGGTGCCTCGGCGCGGTTGGCGCGCAGCAGCTGCTGGCGCTTGGCGACACCTCCCGGAATGCGGTGCAGCCTGAACGAACCGGGCTTGTGCGCCTCTTCGGCCAAGTGCTTGGGGATGACCTTGCAGACCAATTCCTTGACCCTGGCGCCCAGGCCGTCGTCGATGTGCAGCCACACCGCGACGTCGGACCTGTTGGCGAACTGGTAGATGCCCGCGCTTCGGCCCAGGCTGATGCACTGGGCGCCCAACGACTGGTGGATGTCGTCGGGCCGCTCACCCGCGAGCCTGCTGAGTACGGTGTCGGCGGCCCGCGCGCCCAGCGGCATCGCGTTCAGGCAGCTCATCCGCAGCGGCAGGCCGGACGGTGCCGCCGAGTCCCCGGCCGCGACGATGCGCTCGTCGTCCACGCTGGTCAGCGTCTCGTCGGTGCGCAGGCGGCCCACGGCGTCGGTGCTCAGACCGCTGCGTACGGCCAGTTCAGGAACGCCGAAGCCGACGGTCCAGACGGTGACCTCGCTCGGCAGTTCACGGCCGTCAGCGAGCCGTACGGTGTCGCGGGTCACCGCCGTCACCTTCGCGTCGGAGCCGTCGATAACCGTCACACCGAGCTTGGCGAGCCGCTTCGCAACCGAGCGCCGACCCCGGGTGTGCAGGCACGGGCCGAGCACGCCGCCGCAGACCAGGGTCACCCGGCGGCCCTGCTCCGCCAGCTCGGCGGCGGTCTCGATGCCGGTGGGACCGGCGCCGACCACCGTCACGGGGGCCGTCGCGGGCGCGGCGTCGAGGACCGGGCGCAGCCGCTGTGCCTCCTCCAGGGTGGAGATCGGGTAGGCGAACTCGGCCGCCCCTGGCACGCTCAGTTCGGCGCTGCCACTGCCCACGGCGTAGATCAGGTAGTCGTAGCCGAGCGTGCGGTCGGCCGCCAGTGTCACGCTGCGCTCGGCCGCGTCGATACGGGTCACGGTGTCGACCACCAGCCGGACGCCCTCGGCCAGGACGTCCTGGTAGGCGACGACCGCGTCGTCGGACCCGCCCACCAGCTGGTGCAGGCGGACCCGGTGGACGAAGTCCGGGCGCGGGTTGATCAGCGTCACGGTCACGTCGTCGCGCAGCGTCAGCCGGTTCGCGGCCATCACGCCCGCGTATCCGCCACCGATCACGACCACATGCGTGTTCCCAGTCATAGTGCCTCCTCCGTTTCCAGGTGGTCGGCCTCAAGACACCGCGTCATCGGTCGCTGTGACAGGACGTGAGTCAGATCACTTCACGGGGGCTCGGCTGGAGCTGTGACCGCATTGGTTCGCCGGGTTGGGTCAGGCTGCGGTTTTGAGAGGGCGTCCGCCCCAGCGGATGCCCTTCTCGCTTCGGATGCGGGCTCGTTCCTTGCGTTCGGCGGCCAGGACGTCGGGCGCATGAGCCCGAGGCGGCGGCTGCGCTGGTCGGGAGCGCCTTGAACGACGACGATCGGGAGTTCGTCGAGTACTGGTGTGTGCGGAGCCCGTCAACCTGTACGAGGCCGGATGCCCGACAACGCCTCAGCCCGCGGTCGGTTCCGGTGCCACGCTGATCAGGTCGACGACGAAGACGAGCGTGTCGTCGGCCGCGATGTCCGGGGGCTGGCCACCGGCGGGTCCGTAACCCAGATCGGGTGGGATGACGATCTCGCGGCGGCCGCTGGTGCGCATCCCCTCGATCCCGCGTGCGAACCCGTCGATCACCGTTCTGAGCGAGAACGTGTCGGATGCGCCGCGGCCCCAGCTCGAGTCGAACACCTTTCCGTCCCGCCACCGGACGCCGACGTAGTGGATGGTGACGGTGCCCGACGCCGATGCGGCCGGGCCGATGCCTGCCACCAGGTCCCTGGTGACCAGCGAGGTCGGTGGACTGCCCGATCCGGCACTGACCACCGGCTCGGTTGTCAGATCGGTCGCCCCGGCCACCGCGGGTAGATCGTCGCCGGCCGTGCCCTCCTCTGGGTCGGATGGTTCGCCGCCCTGCCCGTCCGAGGCCGGTTCCGCCTGCGACCCCGCGCCGGCCGAGGAGTTCGCCGCCAGCGGCATCTGGTCGCTGGTCGATGCCGCCGTCACGCCGAGGGGGAGCGCCACGACGACCACCGCGGCGAGCGTCGCCGCGAGCTGCGCCCCGGCCGAGCCGAGTGTTCTGATCGGCGGTGGACCCGCTGTTCCTTCGGCCCCAGGCCGCTCGGCGCCGGCCGGTCCGACCCGCCGGTGCCGGCGGCGTGCCGCGACGAACCCGGCCACGACGAGCAGCGCGAATCCCCCATAGCCGATGGTGCTGGCCACGGCGTACCCGGACGGCTGGTAGTCGACGAGCACGCGGACTGCGAGAAGCGGACCGGACAGGCCGGCGGCGAGCAGGAATGCACGGTCTGTCTTCCGGCGCGGGTCCGTCACGAGTGACAGGGCCAGCAGCGCGATCAGAACCGTGGCGTTGCCGACCTGGAAGTTCGGTGTCGTCCGGAACCATCCGAGGAGATCGACCGAGGTCACCGCCACCGCTGCGGCCGTGAGCAGGGCGGGTGGCGCTCCCCGGCGGAAAAGCAGGACGAGCAGAGCCAGCCCGGCGAGCACCGTGACCGCCGTGGCCTGTCCGAACCGGAACGACGCCTGGTGCGTCCAGTAGGGATCATCGGGAAAAAGCAGCAGCGCGACGAACCCGAGGGCGGCCAGCGCCGGGCCGACCCGACCCGCTGCGTCGGGCGCCCGCCGCAGCCGTGCGAACGCCGTGACCGCCAGCACGAGCGAGGCCGCGGCCACGGACACCCACCAGCCGGCTCGCAGCGGATGGCTGTATTCGATCGCCTGCTGGCGTACCTCCGCCAGCGCGCCGAGTGTCAGTGCAGCCAGGCCGAAGGCGGCTCCGGTCGTCGGCGCGCGCACCGCCGCCCACCGGTCGAGCGTGACGCGCAACGCGAGCACCACCGGCAGGGCGGCCAGCACGACCGCGAACGGTCCCCAGACCGCCCACGCGCCGAGCGTCCCGTAGTAGGCCATCGTGGAGGTCACGGGGGCCAGGAACGGGCCGATGCTCGCCAGGGCCGCCACGCCCAGCACGACGTGCGGCCAGATGCCCGGCGAGTCACCCGTGCCCGGCGAGTCACCCGTGCCCGGCGGTCGGTCGCGCGGGCCCGCGGCCGCAGGGGTGTCCACCGCGGGCCAGGGCCCGTCCCGTGATCCCGGCCGGTTCCGGTCCTCCTGCCCGAGCCGGTTCGTGTCGTCCGGTCGGTGTGTGGTCCCGTCCTCGTCGAGCGCCTCGTCACTGGTCGGCGGCGCCTCGGGCGGGCGGATGGTGCTCGGCCCGATCGCCTGCTGCGCTGAGGCAGCGGTCGTCGTGACACCGGTGGCCGCGCCTGCGTCTGGCCCGGCGTCGTTCGCCGGCGGTTCGGACGGCGGCGGTTCGGACGGCGGGGTGTCGGCCGGCCTGGCCGCGGTCGGTGTGGAGTCGGGTGTCGCGGTCGGCGCGAGGTCGGACATCGTGGTCGGCGAGCCGATGTCGCCGCCGGTGCTCCAGGCGAGGACCCGTACGTCGTCGTCGAGGTGGGGCACGAGCTCGGCCCGGTCGAGCCAGCCGGCGCCGAGGGTGTCCCGCGCCGCGCGGGCGAGCTGGAGTGCCAGCTCACCGGCGGTGGCCGGCCGGTCGTCCGGCGCCTTGGCAAGAGCACGCGCCATGACGTCCGCGATCGGGCCCGGTATCCCGACCGGGGGTGGCGGCACCTCGTTGAGATGGCAGTGCTGCAGCGCGGCAAAGGAACGCCGATGGTCGGCGAACGGGTGCGCCCCGGTGAGCACCTCGTAGAGCACGACGCCCAGGGCGTACACATCGGTCGCCGGCCGCAGCTCACGCAGGTCGAACTGCTCCGGCGCCATGTACAGCGGAGTGCCGACGATCCGGCTGGCCGCCACGGCGCTGCCGTCGATGGCCTTGGCAAGACCGAAGTCGGTCACTTTCAGGCGATCGTCGGCCGCGAACAGCATGTTCTCCGGCTTGATGTCGCGGTGGGGCACGTTGCGCCGGTGCGCCGCGCCGACGCCGCCGGCGACCGCCAGGCCGATCGCGCACGCGGTCTCGACGCTGCGCCGCCGTGATCCGTGCCGCCGGGCCGTGCGTTGCCGCAGACTCCCGCCGGGCAACAGCTCCATCACGATGAAACCGAGCCCACCGTGCTCGCGACAGTCGTAGATGCGGACCACATGGGGGTGATCGAGCCCGGCGAGCACCCGAGCCTCCGCCTCGAACTCGTCGGCGTCCAGCTCGCTTGCCAGGATCTTGATTGCGACGTCGCGGTGCAGACGCCGGTGACGGCCGGCCACGACAAGGCCGAAAGCGCCGCTGCCGAGCTCCAGCCCCAGCTCGTAGTCGGGCAACGCGGCTTCCACCCGGGCACGATCGATGATCAGAAAGCGTCCCCCACGCCGACCCGGTGATCTGACTGCCTGACCGACACTGTACCGACATATCCAGTCACGCACCGGACCACCGGACAGCACCCCGTGGCCCCCGCCTGCTCCATCGCGGCGAGGTGGTCGCCGTAAAGCGCCACCTGCGCCGGCGTGGCCGCCCCCAACGCCTCCCGCGCTGCGGCGTCGGCCTTGTCGACGATCAGATCAGTCGTCGCAGGGGTTCCGCGCGCCCCCTGCCGGCGCGCGGAACCTGACAGCTTCGTCGTGGCTGACGGTGCCGTGTGGCGTCAGCTGACCTCGAACCCGGCGGCGATGACGCCGCTGAACTGCGGGGGCGCCCCGATGGGCGTGGTCACGATGTAGCGTCCGGCAACGAGTGTGGTGAGGCCGTAGGCGGGATCGGAACCGGTCGGTTGGGCCACGGCGACGATGTCGGCGACAGCCTCGATGTTCGTCTTCCCGGACTGCACGTCGGCCGCGGTGGCCGTCTCACCGTCGCGGACCCTGCCGAGCAGCAGGATGAATCCGGCCTTCGCCGGGTCGCCGGTGTTGGTGAACTTCAGTGCGACCGGGCCGGCGGGAAGTGAGGCTGGGACACCGGCGAGGCCGCTGCCGTCGCTGTTGGTCACGTCGAGCGTGGTGTAGCCGCAGGTGTCATGAGCCCATGCGTTGACGGCGGTGAGCGCGGTGTTCATGGAGCCGTCGGGGTCGGCGGGCGGCTTTCCCTCCGCGGCGCCCCGCACGGTCTCGGCGAGGACGTCGACCTGGCTCGCCACGTCGCCGGGTACGCCCGCTCGCAGCGGCCCGAGGTGCGGTTCGACGGACGCCGCCCAGGTCTGGACCTCGGTGGCGCTCGGCGGCGGCGAGTCCGGGTCGATCCCCGGCATGCCGACCCAGTTGCTCGCCAACTGGGCGGCGCAGGCCGCCTGCGTGGCGTCGGTGGTCGTGGCGTCGGTGGTCGAGGCATCGGGAGTCGTCGTGGCTCCGCGTGTCTCTGTCGCGCCCGCCGTGCCGGAGGAGTCGGAGCAGCCGGCGAGCGCGACGACCGCGCCGAGGCCGAGGGCACCGGCGGTGATCATCCATCGGCGGCGGGCCTGGCCGGCGATGCTGTGGGTCTTCATCGTTGTCTCCCGATCGGATCCCGGGCCGGACCGGTCCTGCTGACCGGTCGCGGCGGCAGCCTGATCATTCGGGTGGAACCGTCCCGCCGGCACGGGTGCGCGTTCCCGGAACGGCCGGGAGAAATTCCCGAGGCGGACGGGATCAGCGGTCCCGCACACTGGGTCCCCACGGGGTGCGATCATGCGATCCTTCGCGCCCCACGGGTTTAGGTGAGGGAGCTGGCTTGGACGTGTTCGCGCAGGACCCGCCGCCGGCACGGCCAGGGCGTCGACGGGCCGCGCACATCCTGGCCCTGGCCGCGCTCGTGCTGGCCGTCGCTGGCGCGGTGCTGGCCGTCGCCAACCGGCACGGGTTCCTCACGCCGTCGGGGGGCTCCGCCAGCGCGGCGGGCTGGACCCAGGTCCTCCTCGCGGTTCCGTTCGTGGCGGCCGGTTGGCTGCTGGCCACGCGCCGGCCGGAGGTCCCGTTCGGCTGGCTCGCGCTGGCCGCCGCGATCGGCCACGGTGTGGCGGCCGCCGGCACGGGCTGGGCGGTGTTCACCGTGTTCGGCGACCGGGAGCTGCCGGGGGCTGCGCCGGCGCTTCTCGCCGCCTCCACGTGCGAGGCGCTGGGGCCCCTCGTGCTGGCGATCATCTGGGCGACGTTCCCGCAGGGGCGGTTCCCCCATGGCTGGGTCGGGCGGCTCGCGGCGGTCAGCGTCGGGCTGTGCGCCGTGGGCTGGCTGAGCGGACCGCTGTGGTCCTTCAGATCCGCCGAGTCTCCGCCGGCCTATGCCGGGCTCACCAATCCGATCGGGGTGGACGCCATCCCCGGCTGGCTGCCGGTCGCGCTGTTCTCCTCGGGCCTGCTGCTCGGGTCGGCCGTGATGGTGGTCCGCTGGATGCGGGCGGACGGCGAGCTGCGCCAGGTGCTGCGCTGGCTGGCCGTGATCAACGCGGTCGCGATCGTGCTCACCCCCGTCGTCGTCGCGCTTCCCGCCGGAGAGCTGATCGGCAGTGTCGGCACCGTGGTCGAACTCGTCGTCGTCGTCGCCGTGGTGCTCGCGAACCGTGTCTACGGCATCGAGGCGGTCCTCAACCGCACGCTCGTCTACACGCTGCTCACCGCGTTCGTGGCCGTCGTGTACGCGGCCGGCGTCGCGGTCCTCGTCGCGTTCGGCCAGCAGGTGGGCGGGACGTCCACGGTGCTCGCCGCGGTCGGCGCGGCGTTCAGCCTCGCCCCGGCACGCGACCGGGTGCAACGCATGGTGAACCGCTTTCTCTACGGCGAACGCGACGAGCCGTACACCGTGGTGACCGGGGTGGCGGCGCGCCTGGAAGCGGCCGGCAGCGTGCAGACCCTGCTGCCGGGCCTGCTCGAAGCCCTGGTCGGGGCACTGCGGCTGCCGTCGGCCGCAGTGGAGATGCGCGGCGACGACGGCTCCGTTCGTTCCATCACCCACGGCGAGGCCGCGCGGCCGGGCGCGTCGGTCCGCTTCCCGCTGGTGCATCAGGGGCAGGACATCGGCGCGCTCGTCGTCAGCCTGCGGGCCGGGCAGAACGCGCTGGCTCCGCGGGAGAACCGCCTGCTCACCGACATCGCCCGCCAGGTCGCGGTGGCCGCCAGCAACGTGCAACTCACCGAGGCGCTGATGCGCTCGCGCGAGCGCATCGTCAGCGCGGCGGAGGAGGAGCGCCGCCGGCTGCGCCACGACCTGCACGACGGTCTCGGACCGACCCTGACCGCCGCCGCGACCAAGGTGGACGCCGCCGGGAACCTCGTCGACCGGGACGTGGCGCGGACCAGGAACCTGCTCGACTCGGTCCGGCGGGACCTCACCTCGGCCCTCGCCGACCTGCGCCGCCTGGTCTACGCCCTGAGGCCGCCCGTCCTCGACGAACTCGGGCTGCTGCCCGCGCTGCGCGAGCAGCTTCGGCACGCCGCGGTCCCGGTCGTGGTGTCGGCGCCCGAATCCCTGCCGCCGCTGCCGGCGGCGGTGGAGATCGCCGCTTACCGGATCATCACGGAAGCCATCACGAACGTCACCCGGCACGCCCGGGCGTCGTCCTGCGAAGTGTCGATCACCTGCGTCGATCACCTGCGTGTCGAGATCCGCGACAACGGAACAGCCGGCGACGGCGCGACAGGCGACAGCGCGACGGGCGACACCGCGACAGGCGGCACCGCGAGCGGGAGCGGGAGCGGCGCAACATGGGCACCCGGGGTCGGCCTGACCTCGATGCGGGAACGGGCGACCGCGCTCGGTGGCAGCTGGATCGCCGGACCCACCGCTACCGGCGGCCGGGTCCTGGTAGAACTCCCCCTCTCCCTCGCCGGAAGCGCGATACCCCGGTCCGCCGCCGTGGTCGCTCCAGAAAGGCATCACGGATCTTCTTCATCCGCGCACACCGACGTCACCGGAATGCTCACGAGGAGCCAGCAGTGACCGAACCCCCCGCCACCATCCGGGTGCTCCTCGCCGACGACCACCGCCTCGTGCTGGACGGCCTGTCCGCACTGATCGACTCCGTCGACGGCCTCACCGTGGTCGGGGAGGCGACCTCCGGCGAGCAGGCCGTCGCCCTCGCCGGCACGGAACAGCCCGACGTCGTGCTCATGGACATCGAGATGCCCGGGATCGGCGGGGTCGAGGCAACCCGCCGGATCACCACCGCCCAGCCGACGATCGCGGTCGTGATGCTCACGATGTACGGCGAGGACGAGTTCGTCTTCGCCGCCCTACGCGCCGGCGCCCGCGGCTACCTGCTCAAAGGCGCCCAGCAGAAGGACGTCGTACGCACCATCGGGGCCGTTGCCCGCGGCGACGCCGTGTTCGGACCGGACGTCGCGCACCGCGTACTGCGCACCTTCACCAGCCCACCCGCGGAGAACGCCCCGTTCCCCGAACTCACCGAACGGGAACGTGAAGTACTCAGCCTGCTGGCGAACGGCTGGCCGAACAGCCGCATCGCGCGCCATCTCCAACTCACCCCGAAGACCGTCGCCAACAATGTCTCCAACATCCTCACCAAACTGCACGCCCCGGACCGCACGGCGGCAATCCTGCGAGCCCGCCGCGCCGGCCTGGGTGAACCGTGACCGACCCTCCCGACGGCCCGAACGGGCAGGTGAGGAGGGTGCGCACGGCCTGGCGCAACCAGCCCGCAACAGGACGCCGTTAATGTCCAGCCATGACCTTGAGCATCCGTAATCGGCTGGCTGGCACCGTCGCTGATATCACGGATGGTGCTGTCATGGGCACTGTCCGCATCGCCCTCGCGAACGGCGACACCCTGACATCGGCCGTCACCATGGACGCCATCAAGGACGTCGGCATCGGCATCGGCTCGGCGGTCGAGGTGCTGGTCAAGTCGACGGACGTCTCGCTCGCCACGGGAGAGACGTCGGGCCTGACCATCCGGAACCGGCTGGGCGGGACGCTGGTCGGCATCGACACCGGCGGCGCGATGGCGCTCGTCCGCATCGACCTCGGCACGGACATCGAGCTGACCGCGGCGATCACCCGCGCCGCCGTCGACGAGCTCAAGCTTGCCCCGGGCCTGCCCGTGACCGCACTGATCAAGTCAACCGAGGTGGCCTTCTCCGCACTCTGACGCCCGCGCGCGACAACCGTGCGTGGATGTCGATGCCGATGCCGACGTCCAGCCGCCGGTCACATCTTCCGGAAGTCCCAGCTTGTGATCTTCTCCGGGGTCACCCGCAGCCAGGCGTGCCGGCCGTCGTAGTGCATCTCGTCGCGGCCGGCGTACTTGCGGGCGTAGAGCAGCTCCGGTGTGGCCAGGCCGGGGTCGGGGGTGCCAACCCGGGGCGCCTCGCCGACGCTTTCGGCCCGGCCGCGGATCTCCACCCCGCGCAGCTCGGTGAACTCGTGACCGGTGTCCACGACGATCGCCACCCGCGGGTCACGTTCGAGATCGGTCCAGCGCTGGCTCTTGACGACCGAGTTGAGCCACAGCGCCTGCCCGTCCCAGACGAACCACAGGGGCGTCAGATGCGGCCCGTCCGCGCTGGTCGTCGCCACCCGGCAGGTTCGCTCCTCGGCGAGGAACGCATCGACCTCGGCCGGGCTCATGGCGATCTTGCGGCCTCGACGCTGATCTTTCATCGTTTTTCCTCCAGGTGCGGACTTCCCGCGGGGCCCGCTTCGGTGGCGGTGACAGCATCGGCCGTAGTGACAGCGGCGGCCGTAGTGACAGCGGCGGCCGCGGCGTCGCTGAGGGCCTCGCCCTTGGCGAAACCGTAGTAGACGGCGAACTGCAGCACGATCTCATCCATCTCCGCGCTGGTGAGGTCGCCGGAGCGCAACGCCACGTCGACGTGCGTCCGCAGCGGCATCGGGGAGTCGTCGATCCCCACACAGGCGACGGTGATGATCCGGCGTTCCCGGCGGGTGAGACCGGGCCGCCGCCAGACGTTGCCGAACACGAAACCCAGGATCCCGGCCTGGCGGTACGGCGTGTCCGCGGGTGGCGCCGGCATCAGATTCACGTCGGTGAACTCGGCCCTGCCCCCTTCCAACCGCGCGTTCCAGTCGCCGGTCTCGAACGAGGGGACGTCCAGCGGGGGCCATCCCGTCGGCTCCACCCCCCGCTCCCGTTGGACCCGCGCCCACTGCCGGCCGACGACCCCTTCGAGGTGGGACGCCTTCGGCCAGCCGCAGTAGACCGCGAAGTGCAGGACGAACTCGAGCATCTCCGCGATCTCGATGTCACCGCTGCTGAGGGCGGCATAGACGTGCGCGTCGATGGGACCGGGCGCGTCGGCCGCCGCGACGCAGGTCAGCGTCACCCACCGCCGGTCCCGCCGGCTCAGCCCGGGGCGCCGCCACACCTCACCGAAGACGAAGTCCCGCGCCGCCGCCTCGAACGGAGTCAGTGCCGGTGGCGCCTCGGTGGCCATGACCTCCCGGAACACGCTCTCGGCCACGCCGGTGCGTCCCGCATCCAGCTCGTCGTCTGCCCGCGCGGGGTCCCGCTCATCGCCCGCGTGCCCCGCGTGCCCCGTTCGCCCCGTTTGCCCCGCCTGCGCGGTGCCTTCCGTTGTCATGGACGGCTCCGCTCCTCCGGACTGCTTCTCCGGACTGCGTTCAATCGGTCGACCGCAATCTAAGGCAGGCGACTTTCCCGGGTCCAGAGTCGCTGCCGGGCCCGGGTCAGCCCGCGGACCCGCCGACCGCCTGCCCGAGCGCGACCCCGGCGAAGGCGGCCGCGAGACCCACGGTCAGGCTCACGACGACGTTGGCGACGGCGTGGCGATGGGTCCAGTCCCTGGCCAGCCGCAGCGTCTCGTAGCTGAACGTCGAGTAGGTGGTCAGCGCGCCACACAGCCCCGTACCGGCGACGGACAGTACCTCGGACGACGCCGGCAGGCCGACCAGGAACCCGAGCAACAGGGACCCGGCGGTGTTGACGGTCAGGGTGCCCCACGGGAAAACCGAGCTGTGACGGCTCTGGACCGCCCGGTCGGTGAGGTAGCGCAACGGCGCCCCGACCGCCGCTCCGAGCGCGACCAGCAGCACCGTCACCGTCCACCCCGCACTTCGCCAGCCCCGTGAGCGGCGCCGCGGAGGCGATCAGCTGAGCGGTCACGGGAGCCGTCACCGGAGCGGTCACGGGTGCGGTCACGGGTGCGGTCACGGGAGCGCAGCAGTCGCGCGGTGAGACCTGAACCGACGGCGACCGCGATGAGCGCGGCGGCGAGGGACGCGAAGAGGAACAGAAGGGCGGTGCCGGGCGCGTCCGCTTCGACGGCACGCTCGACGTCCACGACGTAGGCGGAGAACGTGGTGTAGCCGCCGAGCACGCCCACGCCGAGAAACGGCCGGACCAGCCGGCGCCCGGCCCAGACGCTCCCGACCAGCTCCATGAGCACGCCGATGAGCAGGCAGCCGGACGTGTTGATCGCGAACGTGGCCCGGTCGAAATCGGCCGCCTCGTGTGGGAAGGCCACAACCAGGCCATGCCGGGCGAGCGCGCCGAGCACACCACCGGCCGCGATGGCCGCGAGAACCGGCCAGGGACTCGGCCGCAGCTCCGCCCGCTCCTCGGGATCGGACAGATCGACATCGGGGTCGACGGGCCGAGCCACGGTTTCGGATGCCCCGCCGGGCCGGACGACGGGCCGCGGAGCATCGACGTCCGAGCGGCCGGGACGGGCAACGGGTTCGGACATGGCGGGCCTCCTACCAGCGGAAACAGCTACTGGCAGGGACCGTTGGCGACGCCGTCGCGGTTCTCCCCAGGCGCGAGGACGGCGGGCCCCACCGCCGGCAGAGCTGACTCGCCCTGCGCCTTCACGATACCGGCCACCGCCGACGGTGACGCCGGACAACCGCGCGGCGAGCAGGTGGGCGACGCCCAGCGTTTTCGCCCGTTCCCGGCTCGGAGATTCGCGCAGGCCGGATCGCATTGACCGGACCGGACTGACCGGACCACGTTGGGAGTAAATCCGCCGGAGACACCGAGGGCGGCGAAGCGGGGGAGGGGCCGATGCCCACGGTGACAGCCAACGGAATCGAGATCTACTACGAACGGCGCGGCGCCGGCCCGGCACTGCTCTACCTGAACGGCTCCGGAACCACACTGGCGACGACGGGACGGCTGCTCGCCCCGTTCGCCGAACACTTCGACCTGCTCGCCCACGACCAGCGCGGCCTGGGCAGGACCGCGGTACCACCCGGCCCCTACTCGATGGCCGACTACGCGGCGGACGCCGCCAGCCTGCTCGACCAGGTCGGCTGGGAGCGATGCCGGGTCGTCGGCATCAGCTTCGGCGGGATGGTCGCCCAGGAACTGGCCGTAACCTGGCCGGAGCGGATCGAGCGGCTGGCGCTGCTGTGCACGTCGGCCGGCGGCGCCGGCGGATCGTCCTACCCCCTCCATGAGCTCGACGGGCTCAGCCCCGCCGAACGGGCGGCGCTGGCACCGCGGCTGCTTGACTCGCGTTTCACCCCCGAATGGCTGGCTTCGCATCCCGCCGACCGGATGACGGCGGACGGCATGGCCGGGCGTGCCTCAACGCCGCGTACCGACGAGCAGCGACGCGGGGAGACCGCGCAGCTTGAGGCCCGCCGACACCACGACGTGTTCGACCGGCTCGGCGCGATCACCTGCCCGACCCTGGTCGCCTGTGGCCGCTACGACGGAATCGCGCCCGCCGCGAACAGCGAGGCGATCGCCAGCCGGATCCCCACCGCCACGCTGCGCACTTACGAGGGCGGCCACACCTTCTTCGCCCAGGACGTCCGAGCGTTCCCCGACGTCATCTCCTTTCTGGCCGGCCCGAACCCTTGACCATCCGGGCTGGTGGTGGCGCGCACCGCTTGAGGCGGCCCCGCCCGGCCACTGCACCCGTTCGGCGACGAGCCGGGCGCGGGTGCCCCCACGACGTCCTCGGGTGGCTGCCGGCGACGGCTCACCGATGGGAACAACGGGTCGGCCGCGGTGAGGACTGTCGGGTGTGATCTGCCTGAGATCGCCGGATGCGCTCGCGCTGCCGCAGCCCGATCACCCGGATATGCTTGCCCGTGGTGCGCCCCAGCCGAGGTCGGGTGGCGCGCAGCTCCGGGGCGGTAGCTCAGCCGGTTAGAGCAGCGGACTCATAATCCGTCGGTCGTGGGTTCGAGCCCCACCCGCCCCACTAAAATCCCTGGTAGACAGCAATTTTCGGCGTTGCCGGGTAAGTCCCGAAGATCGCAAACCCCACGGTAACCCCACGCTTTGCGAAGCTGTCGACGGTCATCTTTAATCTTCGATGCCGCTCGTCGTCTGCCGCTAGTGCCCCCGCCCCGGTCGGTCCGTGCGGGGTCTGCCATGGCGCGCGGCGGGTGCGCTGACCTTCGCGCGCCGGCCCTCACCGACCGAGCTGTGCGCCTGATATCGAACGTCACGGATCGCTGCGCCGCCGACGATCTCGTCCCGCACGGCACCGTCCGGCTCCCAACCCAGGCGAGCGTAGAACCGCCTTGCGTGAAGATTCGTCTCCAGCACCCACAAGGTTGCGGACGTGAAGCCCGCCGAGTCGAACGTGTCCATCGCCGCGGCCATCAGGTGCCGTCCCACGCCTTGGCCCCAAGCGGCGGGCAGGACGTAGAACGAGAGGATCTCTCCTACCTGGTCCGCTTCCTGGTCGTCGTTCTGGGTGGGACACAGGTCCGCGAAGCCAAGGATGTCACCGGCATCGGCGGCAACCAGAGTGCCTCGGGTCGGCCAGGTGGCCTGGCTCAGGGTCGTCGTCCACCGAGGCAGGCGCTGTGCGGGGTGTAGCCCGTCCAGAAGCGGTTGCGGCAGCAGCCCGCGGTACCCGGCCTGCCAGGCAAGGACATGCACCTTGGCGACCTGCTCTGCATCACCGATAACACCCCGGCGAACCCGCATCCGACGATCATCGCACCGCCGAGGTCGGGCGTGCTTATCCGATGGCGGAGTCGGTGTCGTCCGACGAGCGGTTTGCCACGATCCAAGCTTGGACGTCGTCCTCGTCCCAGAAGCGGCCGGCCGGGGTCTTCTGTGCAGGCTCTGGGAAGCCCGCCTTCCTCGTGATCTGGTCCGCGCGTCGGCGTGAGAGGTGCCCGTCCGGTGACGACGGGCGCAGTAGCTCCTGCACCTCGGAGATGGTGATCAGCCGGCCCACCGCTACCAACCTAGGGACTACCACCCTAGGACTACCGATGGTGGAAGAGCGCGTGTAGCGTGCCCAGTAGCCCGAAAGAGGTCGGGCCGCCCCCGGTGAGTCAGCACTGGGGACGGCCCTCGGCACCGACCCTTGTAGGAGGTCGACACCGTGTCCGACATGTTGTCAGCTCCCGCGCGCAGCGCCAGCGCTGGGAGCACCCCCAACACCACGCTCACGATTGAGGAGGAAGGAACAGGCCCTTACCACTACGTCACGGTGACCGTCCCGGACGGCATCCACCCCGCGACGCTCGCGGCCGCACTGCGCACGCTGCCCATCGCGTGCATCCTGGCGTCGATGATGGACGGCAAGCTGTCGTTCAAGGTCATCGGCCACGATGACGAGGACGCCGACTTGAGCGCCGTCGGAGCGGCCCTCGGCGCCTTCACCGGTGAGTAGGGCCATGGGCGCGACGACGGGCGCCCGGGTCGTCATTCTTGCGAGCGACGATCCGGGGCCGGTGCACCTGATGTTCGTCGAGTCCGACGGCCAGCCGTCACCGCTACGCCACCGGCCCTCGGCCATGCTCGCCGTGCGGTACGTGGAGGCGATGACCGGGATCATCGACCCGAACGTTGCCTCGCGGCGGACGTGGCTCGTCAGCCCGTGCGACTGCGGATCGACACGGGGAGGTTCCTGACCATGTCGGGGCGGCCGACGGTCGCCTGACGGCACCGTCGGTCAGCTCCGGCACCGGAAAATCCGAACTCCTCACCGAAAATCCGAACGACCCCGGCACCTGACCAGGTGCCGGGGGTCGTTTCTACTTCAGGGATTTCTGTTGCCCGGTGTTCGCGCCACGGGCTGACTGGTTCTCTCGCCGCAACTGGTTATCGTTGCCTCGCGGGCCGGAGGTTCCTGGCTGGCAGTGGATTCCCGGTGCTATTCGCTCCTCTGCTTCTCAAGCCAGCCGGCTACTTCCACCGCATCGAATCGGTCAGTACGTCGCCGTCCGGTACACCGAGCGCCTGGCCGAGGCGGAGGCCGTCGCCTCCGTGGGCTCGGTCGGCGATTCCTACGACAACGCCATGGCGGAGGCGTTCAACTCGCTGTTCAAGGCTGAGCTGATCCGCAACAGAGGACCGTGGGCGGGGCACGCCGATCTTGAGGTTGCCGTCGCCGAGTACATCGACTGGTACAACCACCGAAGGCTCCACGGGGAGATCAACATGGTCCCGCCCGCGGAGTACGAGGCCGCCTACGCGGCCGCCCAGCACAAGATCGAGGACGCCCGGCAGCCCGCCGGCGCGTGACAACCGAGCCTCCATCAAACCCGGTACTTGACAGTGGGAGGTGAATCCGGTTGCTGAGCGGTTGACCGCGCTGCCCGCTCTCACATGGAGCGCACACACTCCTGACGAACTCCTCGCAATCTTGTGCGCGATCGTGGCTGTGCCGCCTGCACGGCGGCACGCATTTCTGGCCGATCGCACACCAGACACGAAGGAGTGATGACGTGCCCGGACGACATCGACGTCTCGGACCGCGCGCCAAGGTGGGGATCGCGGGCATGCTGGGCCTGGCGACCCTCGGGGTCACAGTGCTCGCCGGAGCGGGCGGCGGGGGCGGTGGAACGCCGTCCGAAATCGCTCTCGCGGCAGCGGAAGGGGAACGCCCGAACTTCGTCTTCATCCCCGCCGACGATCTCGACGCGACCACGTCGCCCTACTGGGACGCCATGCCGAACACCGCCGCGCTGCTGCGCGACAACGGCCTGACGTTCACCGAGAGCTTCGCGCCCACTCCCATCTGCTGCCCCGCCCGCGGCACGCTGCTCACCGGCAAGTACGGGCACAACACCGGTGTTCTGACGAACAGCGGTGACCAGGGCGGCTGGGCGACCTTCGAGGCGAACGGCAACGAGGACAAGACGTTCGCCAAGTACCTCGAGGACGGCGGGTACCGCACGGCGCTCGTCGGCAAGTACATGAACGGCATCGAGGACGACCCCAACCATGTTCCGCCCGGTTGGACCGAGTGGTACGGCAGCGTCGACAACGCCTTCTACACGGGCTACAACTACGCGCTGAACGAGAACGGGACGATCGTTCAGTACGGAGGAAACGACGATCCCGCCAACTACTCCACCGACGTCGTCGCGAACAAGTCGGTGGACTTCCTCGAACGCGCGGCGGCCGAGGACGAGCCGTTCATGCTCTACGCGGCGTCGACGGCGCCGCACCTGCCGCTGCCGCCCGCGCCGCGGCACGCCGACAACCCGTTCGCGGACGACGCCGCGCCGCAGACGCCCAACTTCCAGGAGGAGGACCTCAGCGACAAGCCCGCCTGGCTGCGCACGAGCGCGAATGTGCGCTCTGCCCAGGTGAACCTGACCAACGACCGCGACTACCAGGACCGGATGGGTTCGCTCTACGCGTTCGACGAGATGGTCGCCGGCATCGTCGACACGCTGCGCGAGACGGGCGAGCTCGACAACACCTACCTGGTCTTCACCTCGGACAACGGCTACAACCTCGGCTCGCACCGACTGATCAACAAGATGGCTCCGTACGAGGAGTCGCTGCGGGTGCCGCTGGTCGTCGCCGGCCCGGGCGTCGTCAAGGGCACCGACGACCACATGGTCGCCCTGCACGACATCGCTCCGACGTTCCTGGAGCTGGCCGGGGTTCCCGTCCCGCAGGACATGGACGGCATGTCGATCGCCCCGCTGCTGCGCGGTGAGGAACCGCAGTCGTGGCGCACCGACCTGATCGGCCAGTACGCCGGTCCGGGTCCGCTGGGCGTCGACGGCATCGCCGCCGAGCAGGTGCCCGGCGCCGAGATCGAGGCGCCGGAGTTCACCGGTGACCCGATCGCCCACTACTTCGACGTTCCCCCGTGGAGTGGGCTGCGCACCGAGCGCTATACCTACGTCCGGTGGTACGACACCGACCGCACGGAGGTCCACGAGCGCGAGCTCTACGACCTGTCCACCGACCCGTACCAGCTGACGAACCTGCTGGCCACCCCCGCCGGTCACCAGCAGAACGCCGAACTCGTCGCAGAGCTCGACACCCGTCTCGACGAACTGGCGGTCTGCAGCGGCGCTTCCTGCCGCTCCTGACCAGGGCAGGCCGGACCCACCAGGGCCGGGCCGACCGGGCAGCCCTCGGGGCCGATACGGCCCGCGTCACCGGGACGGGCTGACGGCCCCGGCTGGAACATCAGGGCCACCCGCGCGGACCACACGGTCCGGGCGGGTGGCCCGTCCGTGCCCCCCGGAGCAGACACGGGACAACTGTCACATCGCACCCCCACTGTCCGCGCGTCAGCGTCCCAAGTGGGGTTTCGATCGCTGGGCCGCTCCCCCTTGGACCGACGCGGATCACCGGACCGGCACCGGGGCGCCGGTCCGGCTGTCAGCGGGACGACCGACGCCGCCAACGGGGCCCGCTGGCCTCTACGGTGATCGTCCTGCGCGTCAGATGTGCGGTTATGGCCGTGTTTATCCTCTCCGCCTGCCTGCTTGCGGAGTGCGCGGGATTCCGGAGCGCCAGCGGCTCGGTCTCGCTGCAGCCCTCGGGAGGATCACCCACGATGACGCAGGCCCAGGCCCGGACACAGACCGGAGCGCTGACCGCCGAGGCTGCCGACACCCAGGCCGCCGAGGCTCAGGCGTGCGGCGGGAAGGTCGAGACCGTCGAGGATGTCGAGGCGCTGGTCTCCGAACCGGCGGGCTGCGCCGGTGCGGTGAACACCTACTGGCACGACCAGCTCGGCGACGCCTGGACGCAGCCCCGGTCCGTCGCGTACAAGAACGGCGAGATGCCTGACATCGCCTGCGCCGAGGACGTCGACGATCCCCAGTGTTCGCGAACAACGCCCTGTACTGCCCCCTCGACGACAGCGTCGACTTCATGACCGAGCTGTCCGAGATCGGCGGGGCCTCCTACCCGGCGTTCGTACTCATGCACGAGCTCGGCCATCGGGCCGACCGGATCGGCGGGACCCTCGGCGCGGTCTCCCGCGCGGAGGAGAACCAGGCGGACTGTCTGGCCGACACGCAGACCCGGTTCGCGGGCGACGCGGGCCGGCTCACGCTCAACGACGCGATGAGCGGGGCGATGCTGTTCTTCAGCCTGGGCGACACCCCGCGGCGGCTGGTTCGACCAGGAGTCGGCGTCCGCGCCGGACGCGCACGGCACACCCGCCCAGCGGGCCCAGGCGTTCTCCTTCGGGTACCTGCGCGACATCAACACGTGCCACCAGATCGGCCGCTCGCCCAACGGCAGCGTGATGTTCTGTCAGACGCGGCCACCTCGGCAAGCCGGTCGCGGGCATCGGCAGGGATACGCACGTTCGCATCGGCCACAGGTGGACTCCTCCCACTCCCCTCGGAGGATACGGGTACGCACCCGTATCTACTCCCGTGGCCACCGCGTTCGTGCACCGCACTGCAAGAGGCGATGCCTGTTCCCTCGGTGGGACAACTCGGTCGCGATGCTGGTGTGGCGCCGTCCTGCACTCGCCGCAGCCGCCCTGCTGGTGGGAGGGACGGTGTCCGTGTGCTGCCGTGGCGATCAGCGGTGGAGGCCCCGGGGAAGCTGGGGGTGGTAGCCCGGCCAGCGAGCCAAGAGCCGCCGGGCCCGGGTGGAGGTGGCCGAGCGGGCTGCCGGGGTGGTGTGGCCGAGGGCGCCGCCGAGGGTCTTCCAGGTCAGGTCGGCGCGGCGGCCGGCGTCCAGCAGGACCAGCTCGCAGTAGTCCAGAGTCTCCCGGGCGTCGGCAAGTAGCGCCAGGGCCGCGTAGATGTCGTCGGCGAGCGGGGCCGTATCGACGGTCGTCGAGGCGACTGTGGCCACCATCGCGACCGCTTCCGCGGACGGGACCGGGCTGCTGCCGGTCCAGCCAGTCCAGTAGCGACGGGTCAACAACCAGCGATGCCGTTCACGCTCATCGAGATCAACCACAGGGAGTCGTTCTGCCTCCATGTCATCTACCAGGTAGACAAAAGGACTACGTCACTCTAAGGCCTCATATAATTACTTAACGCGATATGAGATACATATCTTGACGGGATTGTGGATCACTGCGTGGTGATACGGGTGCGATAGTCAGCGGCGGCGCGAAACAGGGCATCGAGCGTGCCAGGTGCGATGAGGTCCTCGGTGAGGGGCAGGTACCAGCACCGGTCGTGGTCGTCGTAGGCAGCGCCGCTGTCGTGAATCAGATCAAGCTGTGCCCGCCACCGGTGCGAGCTGGCGGGAGCAGGGACGATCCGCAGCCGTATTCCGGGGTCGAGACTGGCAGAGTCGCGTGTTCGACTGGCGCGTATTCGGCGTACTCCTCATATCTGGGTGTCACTCCGTGTGTCGGTTCCCTCCGGCGGCGTCGATGTCCTCCTTCAGGACGATCAGGCCGGCAGCGGAGGCCAGGACGCGCACGTAGTCCTCGCCGAACTTGCCCTGATGCTGGTTGGCATCAAGCATCCGCCATCCCTCGCCCGTGACCGGCCACCTCCGGCAGGTTACGGGACGTTCACTGACCTGTCAGCCGGTTTCGTGATGTCGCCCCGCTGAGCGCGGCGCTGTTCTGCCTGCCCGTGCGGCCCTTCCCTGCTGGGCGCGGGTGGATGCGTCCGCCCCGCACCCAGCGAGCAGTCAGTATTCCTTCGCTTGCCCGACCTCAACCAGTTCCATGGTC
Source organism: Parafrankia sp. Ea1.12 (assembly GCF_900465275.1). Classification (NCBI taxonomy): domain Bacteria; kingdom Bacillati; phylum Actinomycetota; class Actinomycetes; order Frankiales; family Frankiaceae; genus Parafrankia; species Parafrankia sp. Ea1.12. Next base: position 25,051 of record NZ_UBIZ01000476.1, read on the forward strand.
GTGTCTGCGGGCAGGATGCGGAGAAGTTCGTCGATCTCGTCGTGCGATCCGTGGGCCTGCGTCATCGCGTAGATCCGCGCACCCGGCAAGCGGCAGGACTTGAGTCGTAGTAGCGCAAAATCCTGCTCGCCCTCGACGATGACGTCGGCCGGTCGATCACCCACTGTGTGGGCGTTAGTAGCTGTTCGACCAACGGCCGAGCGTAGGAGAGGGCGGTGAGCACGGTCGAGTCGAACACGAACGTGAAGCCGCGAGCGGCGGCCGTAGCCGCGGCCTAGTGCGCTGGCCACGAATGTTCTCTGGTTCGGTTCAGGCGGCGTGTGATCGTGGTCGGCCCCAGCGTTGTTGGCGTTCGGAGCGGACGCGGGTGCGTTCGCGGCGTTGAGCGGCCAGGACGGTGG
>NZ_UBIZ01000196.1:0-356 GCF_900465275.1 Parafrankia sp. Ea1.12
TCCGGTCGCCGAGGTCCATGAGGAGGTTGCGGATCTGCCGGGTGGTCCATCGTCCGTCGGGGTTGGCGGTGACCCCGAGGATGTGCACGGTCCGGGAGCCGACCTCCAGGACGAAGAAGCAGTACAGACGCCGCAGCGTCACGGCGCAGTCGGCGTGGAAGAAGTCCACGGCCAGCATGGTCGATGCCTGCGTACGCAGGAACTGTCGCCACATCGTGTCGGTCTGGCGTTTCGGTGCCGGGGCAGCCCGAGGGACGTCAGGACTCGGCGGATCGTGGAGGCGCTGGCCCGGGGGCCGAGTGTGAGGAGCTCGCCCTGGATCCGCTGGTAGCCCCATGTCGTGTTCTCGGTCGCCA
>NZ_UBIZ01000075.1:0-25660 GCF_900465275.1 Parafrankia sp. Ea1.12
ACGCCGAGCAGCCGACGCCTACGACACCGCCATCAACGAACTCATCCACCACGCCGGACTCGCAGCCTGACCCGCGCGCCCCGAACTTGACCCATCCTTCGCGGCTTCGCCCGCCCAAGCCTTCTAGACCGGGAGGAGCCGCGCGACCCGTTCGCGGTGCTGCGCCGGGTCGCCGAACATCAGCCGGGCGCTGGACGCCCGCTTGAAGTACAGATGGGCCGGGTGCTCCCAGGTGAAGCCGATCCCGCCGTGGATCTGGATGTTCTCCGCCGCGGCATGCAGGTAGGCGTCGGAGCAGTAGGCCGCCGCGAGGCTGGCGACAAGTGGCAGCTCGGGGTCGCCCGCCGCGGCCTCATACGCGGCGGACCGGGCGGACTCGACCTCGATCAGTACATCGGCGCACTTGTGCTTGACGGCCTGGAAGGACCCGATCGGGCGGCCGAACTGCATCCTCGACCGCGCGTACCCGACAGCCATCTCCAGCACCCGGGCGGCGCCCCCCGTCTGCTCCGCCGCGAGGGCGACGAGGGCACGCTGGAAGCCCTGCTCCACGGCGGCCCAGCCCGCGCCGTCCGAGCCGAGCAACCGGGCGTCCACCGCGTCGAGGTCCAACCGGGCCTGCCGGCGGGTCTGGTCCAGCGTCGCGAGCGGCGTGCGCCGAAGCCCGGCCGCCGTCGCGTCGACCGCGAACAGGCCTGTCCCGGCCGGTGTGCGGGCCGCGATCACGAGCAGGTCGGTGGAGCACCCGTCGAGCACGAACATCTTGGTGCCGTCCAGGCGCCAGCTCTCGCCGGCCCGTGTCGCCCGGGTCCGCAGGGCGTCCTCCTCCCAGCGGCCGTCCGCCTCGGTGACGGCGAGCGTGGCGATCCGCCGGCCGCCGGCGATGCCGGGGAGCAGATCGGCGCAGGCGGCGGTGTCACCCGTGGCGAGGATGGCCTGGCCTGCCGTCACTGTGGCGAGGAAGGGCCCGCAGAACAGGACGCGGCCCATCTCCTCGAAGACGACCGCCAGCTCCGCGAAGCCGAACCCGGCCCCGCCGTACTCCTCGGGAATGGCCAGACCCGTCAGGCCGAGTTGCTGCGCCAACACGGCCCACACCGCGGGGTCATAGCCGGAGGTGGTCTCCATCTGGGTGCGTACCGCGTGCTCCGACGACGAGTCCTCGAGGAAGGAGCGTACGGCCGCGCGCAGTTCCTCGCGCTCCTCGGTGAACGGCGAGCTCATCGAACCTCCCGAATGTTCGGACGGCGGTCCGCCGGGGCCGCCAGCGGGGCTGAAAACATGTTCCGTGGCGGCCGCTGCTTCCTCTGGGGTCGGCCCGGTGCGCACGACTGGCGGCGAATTCATGGTGTTGATCGGTTCCGCTCTATATGGTACTGCTGAAAACGGCGCCCACGCATCCGACATTGCCGAGAAGGCGCCGGAGGGTTGCTGGCCGTGAACACCAAAGTTTACACGCATGAGTTCATCGACATCAAAGGCGCGAACCGCGCGAACTACGTCCACCATATGACGGCGAACTGGAGTCCGATAGCACAGGAGGAGCGCAACCAGCTGTGCTATGGGGTATGGGGAGTCGTGGGGACGACCGGCCGGTGGCCACAGGTCGTCAACCTCTGGGAGGAGGACGGTTTCGACGGGCTGGCAGCGGGTCTGCGGCACGAGACATCGAGCGCGTCGTTCCAGGATCCAAAGCTGGAGAAATGGTGGCAGGAGGCCGCTGAGTACCGCTCCGGCGGACTCGACCGTATACTGATTCCCGCCCCGTGGTCCCGGACGATCTCGGAGCTTTGCGTGGCGGGTGTGCGGGGCGAGGTCTACGCCCATGAGATGGTCAGGGTACCGCGCGGTACGGCGGCAATTTTTCTGTCGATCATCGCGGAGGAAGCGGTTCCCGTCTATGCGGGGCATGGCTGGCAGCTCGTCGGCGCATTCAGGACTGCGTTGGCCGACGATTCGGAGTGTGTGCTCGTCTGGGCGATCCCGAACTGGGTGGCCTGGGCCGATCTGGAGAAGGCGCTGGACATGCCCGGATCGGCCGCCAACCGGTGGTGGCGGCGGCTCTGGGAGGTCAGCGAGTCGTCGAGCCGTCTGCTCATGCGCGACGCTCCGCTCTCTCCGCTGCGTCTCGGCCGGCAGCCGGCGAGGGCCGACCGGCACGAGGGCTGGAGTGATCTCTGAGGCGGTCGTCCACGGGATCCGCCCTCCCTTCCGTGTCCGCGGGCCCCGGTGGCCGCCGGGATCGCGTGGCCGGCCGTCGCTGTGACAGCCACCGGTAGCGGTGGTCGACGGCCCGACATCAACCTTCTATGATTTTGTATAAATTATCCTAGCAGTGTCGCGGGAGTTGGGATGTCGCTGGGGGACCTGCTGCGACGCCTCGGCGTCGGGTACCTGCTCTGCCCACCCACCGGCCCGACGGCCGGCGACGTTCCCGGGATTCGGCTCCATGTGGCACCCGACCTCGCCAGCGCCCGGCTCGTCGCCGAGGCCGAGGGGACGATGGGCGGCGGGCTCGGCGCGGTTCTCGACCGGGACGTGCTCACCCTCGTCTCCCGGCCCGTCCCGGCCGCCAGGCGGGAGCCCGTGCCGGCAGGGGCTCCCGCCGACTTGGAGACCCTGGTGAGGGACGCCCGCCGGCGCGGCCGGGGGACCCTGAGCGTCCGGCTCGGGTTCGACCCGGCCGCGCCGGTCACGCCGGCAGTGGCAAACGGGGCGGACGGGTCCGCCACGCCCGCCGGTGCCGGGTGTGACCCGTCCCTGGCGGCCCGCCTGGCCACGTTCGACGGCGACACCGCGTCCCCGGCGCCCGGTACCGGCCGATTCGACGTCGACTTCGTCCTGGCCGGCCGCGGCGTCGTCCGGGCAGGGGCGCAGGACGCGCTGCGCTCCTTCGCCGAAGCGACCGGACTGGGGGTCCTCAACACCTTCACGGCCAAGGGGCTCTTCCGCTGGGACAGCCCGTTCCACCTGGGTACCGGATGCCTGCAGGAACGGGACCTGGTCCTGGCCGGGGCTGGGGCGGGGCCGACGGGCCTCGTGGCCGTTGTCGGCGTGGACGCCGACGAGTGCCCCGAAGCCCTGCTGCGCGCGGCCGGCGTGCGCCCGGAACAACTGCTCCACCTGGGCCTGGACGACCTCGTCCGGGGGGCGGTCGGCGTTCGCTCCAGGACCGCGGTGGGCGGTGCGCGACCGCGGCTCTACCGCGAGCTCGCGGCGGTGGTCCAGCCGCTGTACGGGCGCGAGGACGCCCCGCTCAACCCGGCCCGCGCGGCGGCCGACGTCGCGGCGGTCCTCCCCGGGGAAGCGGCGGTCTGGACCGAGCCCGGGAGGGCCGCGATGTGGCTGGCGCGCGCGCTGCCGACGACGCGGCTCGGTAGCGCGCGGGTCCCCGCGGCCGGCAGCGTGGGCGTCGCGGTCGCCGGGGCGCTCGGCGCCGTCCTGCGCACGGGCGGCGTCGGGGTGGCCGTCGTCGACACCCCGCCCCGGGACGGGGCCGTCGCCGCCCTGGTCGAGTGGGCGTCGCGCCTCGCCGGCACCCTGGTGGTCGAGGTGTGGGGCGACGGCGGCGCCCCGCGGTCGGCCGTGCAGCACCGCGACCACCTTGCCGCCGCGCTGGCCCGGCCGGGTGTCCACGTGATCGAGGTGCCCGTGGACTTCGCCCCGACGGCCGCGCTGGTCGACGTGTGCGGTCCGCTCGTCGCCTGGCCGGAGGGGAGCGCCACGCGCGAGAATCGGTGACCGGGGATCAAGCCCATGGCCGGTTCGAGGCCGGTGGAAGGCTTGGGTCGGATGGAGGTACCCGGCGCCGGCGCCGGTGGCGCCCGGGCACGGCCCGCGACGTGTGACAACACCGGCGCGACGGCACCGGGTCGAGCACACCGACGCGCGATGGACAGGATGGTTGCCATGGATATTTCCGGAGTTGGCATCTGGAGCCAGCAGCTGCGGTGGGGGGATCAGGCCGAGCTGGCCGACGCGGCGGCGGAACTGGAGGAGCTGGGCTACCGCGCGCTGTGGATTCCCGACGTCGGGGGCCCGGTGTTCGAGGCCGTCGAGGCACTGCTGGCGGCGACCCGGTCGGTGACCGTGGCCACCGGCATCCTCAACCTGTGGATGCACAGCCCGGCGGACACGACCGCGGGATACGCCAGGCTCACGGCCGCCCACGGAGACCGCTTCCTGATGGGCGTAGGGGTGAGCCACGCACCGCTGGTCGACGCGTCGGAACCCGGTCGCTACCGCCGGCCGCTGGCGGCGATGACGGCGTTCCTCGACGGGCTGGACAAGGCCGACCAGCCGGTCCCACCCGAGCGCCGCGTGCTGGCCGCGCTCGGCCCCAGGATGCTCCAGCTGGCCGGAAGCCGGGCGTGCGGAGTACATCCGTACCTCGTGACGCCGGAGCACACCCGGCAGGCCCGGGAGAGCCTGGGAGTCGGGCCCCTCGTGCTCCCCGAGCAGACGGTGATCCTCACCACCGACGCCGACGAGGCCCACGCGATCGGCCGGGACTGGTTGCGCGGGTACCTGGGGCTGCCGAACTACGCGAACAACATCCGCAGGCTCGGCTTCACCGACGACGACGTCGCGGACGCCAGCGACCGGCTCTTCGACGCCCTGATCGCCTGGGGGGACGAGGACGCGATCCGGCGCCGGGTCGACGAACACCGGGCCGCCGGTGCCGACCACGTCTGCGTCCAGGTTCTCACCGCCGACCCGAAGGCCTTTCCACGCGAGCAGTGGCGCCGGCTCGCTCCCGCGCTCCGGTAGGCCGGCGGCCGCCCGGCTGCCCGACCCGTTCTCCCTGGTCCAGGCACTGTCCAGGCCACCCGGTTCGCCATGCGGGCCGGGTGGGCGGTTCGCCCGCGCCCCCGATCGATCGATACGATCGACGGGCTGCGGCCGCCTCGGCGCCGGGTGACGCGGTGGAGGTGTCTCCTTCAGCGGCGCCGCCGCGTCGAAGGAGCCCGCAATACCTCCCCAAGGTCGAGCCGCGTCGACCACGACCGCGACGCAGCGGCGTGCCGCGATCGACCGGCGCAGCAGCGGCGCCCAGGTGGCGGACTACATCCGGAACCTGATCTTCTCCGGTGAGCTGCGTCAGGGCGACCATGTCCGGCAGGACGAGATCGCGGAGGATCTCGGGGTGAGCCGGATTCCCGTCCGCGAGGCCATCATCGTCCTCGACCAGGAGGGCTGGGTGACGAACGAGCTGCACCGCGGCGCGTTCGTCCACGGCCTGGACGAGAACTCCGTCCGCGACCACTACGGGCTCATCGGCCTGCTCTACGGCTACGCCGCGCAGCGCGCCACCGAACGCGGCGACGACGACGGGCTGGCCCGGCTGCAGGCGGCCGAGCGCGCGTTGCGGGCCGCGACCGATCCCACCGCCGTCCGGGACGCGAACGAGGTGTTCCTGCGCCAGATCTTCGCGCTCGCGCGGTCGTCGCGGCTGAAGGCGATGAGCCGGCAGATGAACGGCATCATCCCCGGCAACTTCTTCGAGCTGGTGCCGGGCACGATCGACCCGCAGAAGAAGGGGATCACGGCGGTCTCCCGAGCCGTGCGGGCGCGCGACGGGGAGCGCGCCAACGCCGCGTTCGTCTCGCTCCTCCAGCAGCACGGTGAGCGCGTCGTCGACCTGCTCCGGGCCCGCAACATCCTCTGGGTCCCCGACGAGGCCGCGACGTCCTGACTCCCGGCCCCGCCTGACTCCCGGCCCCGGCTCAGCCGAGAGCCTCGCGGGCCCAGTCCCGCAGTGCCGGGGCCAGCAGCGGCCAGCGGACGAACAGACCGCCGGCGCTCTCCCGTTCGGCCTGGCGGTCGAGGTACTCGCGGTCGCCCCAGGGGGGCTCGACCAGCCGGGCGTTCGGCAGCAGGCCGGCCAGCGCCTCCGACGTCGCCCGCGGGTGGAAGGGATCACTCGAGCCGCCGCGGAACACGAGGGCGGGGACGGTGATGGCGCGCGCGAGCTCGTCGGGCAGGCCCGGCACCTGCTCGCCGGGCCGCGGGCAGTAGGCGGCCATCCACCGCTGCATGGTGGCGAGGAAGGCCTCCCTGTCCTGATCAAGGACCTGGCGTCGGTTCCGCTCGTTCCGGTCGAGCAGCGGGGCCCAGTCGGGCAGCGCCGCCACCGCGTCCATGCCGGTCGTCCACGCGGCCGTGATGGCCGGTGTGTAGTAGACGTTCGCGAGGATCATGAGGCCCATCACGCCGCCACTGATCCACCACAGGGACAGGCCGGAGACCACCTCCGGGTGATGCGCGGCGGTGAGTAGCGAGATGTGGGAGCCCACGGTCGCGCCGGCGAGCACCGCCGGCCCGAGGCCGAGCTCCGTCAGGAGCGCGGCGAGGGTGTCGGCCTGCATCCGCGGCTCGCTCGGACCCGTGAAGCGCAGATCGGACCCGCCGCTGTTCGGCCGGTCCCACAGCAGGACCCGATTGCCGTCAGCGGCGAGTGCCCGGGCGAGTTCCGGCAGGCCCGGGGTCTCCTTGGGGAAGCGACCACCCGGCGTCAGCACCCAGGTCCGCTCACCGTCGCCGATCAGGTCGTAGCCGATTCGAAGGCCGTCGACGTTCGCGTATGCCACCAACCGGACAGTAGCGGCGGCGCGCGGCCGGGGAAACCGTTCACCCCGGCGGACCGGATCCTCGTGGTCCGGCCGCCGGGTGCTGTTCCCGAACCCGCCGAGCGGCCGGCCCGGTGAAACCGGGTACGGGGGCGCAGTGGCCCGACCTCCGGAAACAGGGGTCGTAGGGGGCGCGATGCCGGGTGTACCGGGGCGGTCGGCGACGCAAGGATGATCATCCTGACGGCGCGTTCCGGAGAGAGCTCCGGGCGTAGGTGGAACAGCGCCACCCACAGGAAGAGGTCCCATGCCCGCACCGCCACCCCTGCACCTGGCCGTGGCGCTCGACGGCGCCGGCTGGCATCCCGCGGCGTGGCGGGCACCCGAGTCACAGGCGGCCAGCCTGTTCACCGCCGGGTACTGGATCGACCTCGTCCGTGAGGCCGAGCGAGGGCTGCTGGACCTCGTGACCTTCGAGGACGCCTTCATCCTGCAGTCCACGCAGTTCCACAGCCACGATGACCGGACGGACCTGGTCCGCGGGCGGTTGGACGCGGTGCTGCTCGCCGCCCGGGTCGCCCCGCACACGCGCCACATCGGGCTCGCGCCGAGCACCGTGATCACCCACTCCGAGCCGTTCGCGGTCGCGAGCGCGATCGCGACGCTGGACCACATCACGTCGGGTCGAGCGGGCTGGCGCGCCCAGGGCGCCGGCCGCAACCACGAAGCCGGTCACTTCGGGCGCAGGGAGATCCCGCCGCTGTCCGTCGCCGACCTCGAGGCCCCCGAGGTCCTCGCGCTCATGAAGGACGTCTTCGACGAGGCCGCCGAGTTCGTGGAGGCCGCGCGGCGGCTGTGGGACAGCGTGGAGGACGACGCCGAGATCCGCGCGGTCCCGGCCGGCCGCCGGTCCGACCCGGGCGGGGGTGGGACTCACCTCGACCGGCGCCACATCGACCGGAACAGGACGCACCCCGTCGACCTGGAAGGTTCGCACTGGCGGGTGCGGGGTCCGGCGACCGTCCCGCGCCCGCCGCAGGGCCAACCGGTGGTCGTCGGGCTCGCACACGTCACGATTCCCTACCGACTGGCGGCCCGTGCCTACGACGTGGTCTTCGTGACGCCGCACGAGGTCGAGCACATCCGACCGATCATCGACGAGATCCGGTTCGAGCAGGACGCCGCCGGCCGCGGTGACCAGACCCTGCACATCTTCGGGGATCTGATCGTCTTCCTCGACGCGGACGGGGCCCGCGCCGCCGACCGCAAGGCGCGCCTGGACGACCTGGCGGGCACCCCGCTGGTCTCCGACGCGCGGGTCTTCGCCGGCACGGCCGGCGAGCTCGCGGACCTCCTGCTCGCATGGCGGGACGCGGGGCTGACCGGGTTCCGCCTGCGCCCGGGCGTCGCGGCCGCGGACGTCGAGGGCATCTCCCGCCTGCTCGTCCCCGAGCTGCGGCGGCGGGGGGCGTTCCGCTCGGCCTACGAGGCCGACACGCTGCGCGGGCTGCTCGGCCTGCCGCACCCGGCCAACCGGTTCGTCACCGCATGACCGAGGTCCGCCCGGCCTGACCCGCGAGGAGATCCCGATGACCCAGCCCCGCCCGCCGATACACCTCGCCGTCGCGTTCCCGGCCCCGGTACACGCGAGCGCCGACCTGAGTGCGGCCCCGCCGACCAGCTCCGGTGCGGGCGCCCCGACCGCCGTCCTGCGCGCGCGCGACCTCGTCGACTTCCGGACCTACGTCCAGTTCGCCCAGACCGCGCAACGGGGCGGGTTCGACTTCCTGCTGCTGGGGGAGGACCTGCGGCTGCCCGCCGCCGACGAGGTTGCCACGCCCGGCGACCCCGACACGGAGCAGGCCGGTGCCGCCGGCCGGCCGGACCCGCTCACGCTGCTGGCCGCGCTCGCCTCGGTCACCGACGGACTCGGCCTGGCAGCCACGGCCACCACGACGTTCGGCGAGCCCTACGCGGTGGCCCGCAGGCTGGCGACGCTCGACCATCTCTCCGGGGGCCGGGCCGCCTGGAACGTCGTCACCACCCTGGACGAGCGGGCCGGTGCGAACTTCCGGCACGGCCCCGGCCTTCTCGGTGTCGACCGGGCCGAGCGCACCCGCGAGTTCCTGGCGGCCGCCGCGAGCCTGTTCGGCTCCTGGGCCGACGAGGACCTGGTGGTGGATCCCGCCGCGGGCACGTTCCTCGCCGACCCACGGGCCGGATCCTTCACCTACCGCGGCCGGCACTTCGACATCGACGGTCGGTTCAACGTCCCGCGCTCGCCGCAGGGCCGCCCGCCGGTCCTGCTCGCCGCCGCCGCGGGGGACGGCGAGGACGCCCGCCGTCAGCGCGATCTCGCCGCCGCCGTCGCGGACGTCGTGATCACCCCGTACGCGGGCCCCGACGCTGGCATCGCCTTCCGCGCGGACCTGCACGAACGCCTCGCGCTGCACGGGCGGGTTCCCGGGGAGCTGCTCGTCCTGCCCGCGGTGTCCTTCGTGCTCGGCGCGGGTGCGGCCGGTGCCGCGGCCGCCGACGGGTCAGCGGGCGGAACATTCGCGTTCGTCGGCGCCGCCGAGACCATCGCCCGCGACATCGCCGGGGATGTGTGGGCCGGCGCCGCCGACGGGTTCCTCCTGGTGCCGCCGGTGCGCCTGGCCGGCGCGGGCGGCGCGGGCGGCGGGGCGGCCGCGGGCCTCCTCGACGGCCTCACGCAGTTCGTCGACAGCGTCGCTCCCGCGCTGCGTGCCGCGGGCGCCCTGCGCACAGACCCCGCCGGGACGACGCTGCGCACGCGGCTGGGACTGCCCCCGGTGCCCTCGGGCGGCGCGCGCGGGCCCGCGGCGGCCCTCGCGAGAGAGGTCACGGCGGGCGCCGCCACCGCCTGAGTCACCCGGCCGTCACCCCGGCCACCCGGCCACCGCCGGTTCCCGTCGTTCGTCGCACGTCATCCAGCCGTTCGCGTTCTTTCGGAATTCCTCTCGGAGCACCTTCATGCGTTTTTTCGGACCGGTACGGATCCTCGCCGCGGGCGCGGCCTGCGGCGCGCTCCTGTTGACCGCCTGCGGTTCAGGTGGAGATACGGAGAGTAACGATTCGGCGACGCCCGTCGCGGGTGGAACCGTGACGTACGCCGTCGACACGTTCCCCGCCTGCTTCGACATCCACGTCAGCCCCCAGGACATCACCGGAGAGATCCAGCGCGGTGTCTTCGACTCGCTCGTGTTCGAGGACGTCGACGGCAAGTTCCACCCGTGGCTGGCCACGCGATGGGAGGTCGCGGATGACCTGACCAGCTACACCTTCCACCTGCGCGAAGGCGTGACGTTCACCGACGGCACGCGGTTCGACGCCGAGGCGGTCAAGGCCAACTTCGACCACATCGTCTCGGCGGACACCAAGTCGCAGTTCGCCATCGCCCTGCTCGGCCCCTACAAGGGCGTCGAGGTGGTCGACCCGCTGACGGTGAAGATCTCCTTCTCGAAGCCCTTCGCTCCGTTCCTGCAGGCGGCGAGCACCGCGTACCTGGGCTTCTACTCGCCGAAGGCGCTTGCCGACAGCGTGGACAAGTTCTGCGGCGGCGGTCCGGCGCTGGTGGGCACCGGTCCGTTCAGCGTTCAGTCCATCACCCAGAACCAGGGCCTGACCCTGGTGAAGAACCCGGACTACGACTGGGCTCCGGAGACCGCGGCGCATCGCGGCCCCGCCTACCTGGACCGCCTGGAGATCCGGCTGCTGCCGGAGGCCTCCACCCGCCTCGGCGCCCTGACCAGTGGCCAGGTCGACGCGGCCCGCTCGATCGCGCCGACGAACGTCGCGGCCGTGCGCCGCACACCCGGGCTCGAGGTGATCAGCCAGCAGGCCGCCGGAGCCCCGTACTCGCTCTACCTCAACAGCCGGAAGGCCCCGTTCGACGACCTGCGCGTCCGCCAGGCGTTCCAGCTCGCGATCGACATCGAGACCGACGTCAAGACCGTCTACTTCGGGGAGTACGACCGGGCCTGGAGCCCGCTGTCGCCGACGACACCCTCGTACAACGCCAAGCTGGAGAACTCCTGGCCGTTCGACCAGGACAAGGCCAACTCCCTGCTGGACGAGGCCGGCTGGACCGGACGGGACGCCGACGGGTACCGGACCAAGGGCGGCCAGCGGCTCTCCGTGCTCTGGCCGGCGCTGCCCGCCCAGTACGTGCGCGAGCAGCGGGACGTGCTCGGTCAGGCCATCCAGGCTGACCTGAAGAAGGTCGGGATCGAGCTGGCGCACCCGGTCATCGAGGTCGGGGAGTCGCAGACCAAGTCGCTGGAAGGCGCCTACCACGTCCTCGACTTCCAGTGGGCCCGCTTCGAGCCCGACGTGCTGCGGCTGTTCTTCAACACCGCGAGCCTGCCCCCGGCCGGCCAGAACGCGTCGTTCATCTCCGACCCGCGGCTCGACGAGTGGACGAACACCGGGGCCACGACCCTCGACAAGGCCGTGCGCGACGACGTCTACGGGCAGGCCCAGCAGCGGGTGATCGACCTGGCGCTGACGGTCCCGCTGTACGTGTCGAGCACGCTGCTCGGGGTCGCCGACCGGATCAACGGTCTGGACTTCGACCCGAACACCTGGGTGAGCTGGTACGACGCCTGGCGGGACCGGGCGTGAGCATGCCGCGCCGGGTGGCCCGCGCGATCGTGGCGCGACTGCTCGCGGCCGTCGCGGTGATGCTCGGCGCGGCCACCCTCGCCTTCGCGGCCCTGCAGGCGCTGCCCGGAGACCCCGTGCAGCGCCTGCTCGGCCCGATGTCCCAGGCCCCGGAGGAGGTCCGGGCGCGCATCCGCGCGGACTACGGGTTCGACCGGCCTGTGATCGTGCAGTACCTGCGCTACATCGGCGGGCTGGCACGCGGGGACCTCGGCGAGTCCTACCAGTCGCAGCAGCCGGTCTCCCGGCTGATCGGCGACCAGCTCTGGCCGACGGTGCAGCTCGCGCTGGCCGCCCTCGGGATCGCCGTGGTCCTCGCGGTGGTCTCGGCGGTGGCGACAGCCGGGCGCTGGCCCTGGCTGCGGGCGCTGGCCTGGGCCGGTGAGCTCACCGCGGTCTCCACCCCGGGCTTCTGGGTCGGGATCGTGCTGCTCGCCCTGTTCTCGTTCCAGCTCCAGATCTTCCCGGTCGCCGGGGCGCAGGACCTGTCCTCGCTCGTCCTGCCGGCCCTCACCCTCGCGCTGGCCATCGCCGGGATGCTGGCCCAGGTGCTGCGCGAGGGCATGGAGGCCGCGCTCACCCAGCCGTTCGTGGTCACCGCCCGGGCCCGTGGCCTCAGCCAGACCGCGGTGCGGCTGCGTCACGTGCTGCGGCACGCGGCGGTGCCCGCGGTCACCCTCACCGGCTGGCTGACGGGCACGCTGATCGGCGGCGTGGTGCCGATCGAGACGGTCTTCGGCCGGCCCGGCGTCGGTTCGCTGCTGCTGCGGGCGGTGACCACGGCCGACATGCCCGTGGTGATGGCGGTCGTGGTCCTCTCCGCGTTCGTCTTCGTGATCATCTCCGCCGTGGTCGATCTGCTGTACCTGGTCATCGACCCCCGGCTCCGGACCGTGGAGGCCGTCGTATGACCGTGTCCGCCGTGTCGGGTGCGCCGTGACGGCGCTGGACGCCTCCGCCGCGGCGGGCGGGTTCGGCGTGCTCGCGCCGGCCCGCGCCCGGCGGCGCCGCGCCGGGCGTCCCGTGGTGCTCGCCGCGGCGGTCGTCGTCGCGTTGGTCGTCGCCGTGGCCGTCGCCCCGGGACTGTTCACCGGGCATGCCCCCAACGACACCGCTCCGGTCGACGCCCTGCTCGGCCCGGGCGGCGGCCACTGGTTCGGCACCGACCAGCTCGGGCGCGACATCTACACCCGGGTGCTCTACGGCACCCGTCCCGCGCTGCTGCTCGGCCTGTTCGCGACGGTGCTCGGTGCCGGCGGCGGCGCCGTGCTCGGGCTCACCGCCGCGCTGGGCGGCCGGATCGCGGACGGGGTCCTCATGCGCCTCGTCGACGTCCTGCTCGCGGTGCCCGCCCTGCTGCTGGCGCTGCTCGTCGTGGCGGTGCTCGGCGCGGGCACCGGCAACGTGGCGCTGGCCGTGGCGATCGCCTCGGTGCCGCCCTACGCCAGGCTGGTGCGCGCGGAGGCGCTGGGCGTGCGGCGTTCCGGCTACGTCGAGGCGGCTCTCGGGCTCGGCCTGCCCCGCGCGACGCTGATCCGTCGGCACGTCGTGCCGAACACCCTGACCCCCCTGCTGGTGCTGGCCACCGTCGGCTTCGGTGCGGCGCTGGTCTCCTCGTCGGTGCTCAGCTTCCTCGGCCTGGGCACCGAGCCGCCCGATCCGGAATGGGGCTCGATGCTCGCCGAAGGCCGTGACTTCCTCTCCACGGCATGGTGGATCGCCGTCTTCCCCGGCGCGACGCTGACGGTGGTGGTCTTCGCGGTCAACGTGCTCGGCGGCTACGCGCGCACCCGTTTCGCGGGCAGGTCCGGGTCATGAGCGCGGTCGAACCTCCGTCCGTGGCACCGGCCCTGTCGGCTCCGGCCGGTGCCACGCGGTCGCGGGAGAAGGACCCGGCCCCGCTGCTCGTCGTCGACGGCCTCGACGTCACCTTCACCGGCGAGGGCGAGCCGTTGCGCGCCGTGCGCGGCGCCTCGTTCACCCTGGCCGCCGGGCAGTGCCTGGCGATCGTCGGCGAGTCCGGGTCGGGCAAGAGCGTCACGGCCCGCACGCTCGTCGGCCTGACCGGGGCACGATCGCGGGTGACGGCCCGCGCGCTGACCTTCGACGGGCTGGATCTCACCGCGTTGACCGAGAGCCGTTGGCGCGCGGTGCGCGGCGCCGGCATCGGACTGGTCCTGCAGGACGCCCTGGTCTCGCTGGATCCGCTGCGCCGGGTGGGCGCCGAGATCGGGGAGGTGCTGCGGACCCACCGCACCGTCGAGCCGTCCCGGCGGGCCGAGCGGGTGCTCTCGCTGCTGGCCGACGTGGGTGTCCCCGACCCCGGGCAGCGGGTGGGCCAGTACCCGCACCAGCTCTCCGGCGGCCTGCGTCAACGGGCCCTGATCGCCTCCGCGATCGCGGCCCGGCCGCGGCTGCTGCTGGCCGACGAGCCGACCACGGCCCTCGACGCCACCGTCCAGCGGCAGATCCTCGCGCTGCTCGACCGGCTGCGTGGCGACGGCACGGCCATTCTGCTGATCAGCCACGACCTGGCCGTGGTGGCCGGCCTGGCCGATCACATCGTGGTGATGTACGCCGGTCTTGTCGTGGAAAGCGGCCCGGCGACGGCGGTGCTCGACCGGCCGCGTCACCCCTACACCCGGGCGCTGCTCGCGGCCGTTCCCGCGTTGCACCCCAGGGGGGCACGCCTGTCGCCCGCTGTGGTCGGGCGCCCCGGCGCCGGGCCGCTCGGCTGCCCCTACGCCGCGTCGTGCGCGCGGGGCGACGACCGGTGCCGTGAACGGCTGCCCGTTCCCGAGGCTGATCTCGGCGGCCATCTCGCCTTGTGCTGGCATCCCTTAGACACCGCCGGGCCCGCCACGGCGGCGGGCGCCGCCGTGCCGGCGGGCGCCGCCGTGCCGGCGGCCGCGGTCGGCGCGGACAGGCCCGTCCCGGACGCCGTGCCCGGCTGGCAGGCCGTGGAGCCGGGGGAGCTGCTGCTGGACGTGGCCGGGGTCTCGAAGCGCTTCCGGCGGCCCGACGGGGGCTGGCGGGACGCCGTGCTGGCGGCGAGCCTGCAGCTGCGGGTGGGCGAGGCGGTCGGCGTGGTCGGCGAGTCCGGTTCGGGCAAGACCACGCTGGCGCGCATCGTGCTCGGCTTCCAGCAGCCGGACGAGGGCGTGGTGACGTTCGGCGGCCTGCCGTGGAGCGGCGTGCCCGAGCGGGAGCGGCGGGACCGGCGCCGCCAGATCCAGGCCGTCTACCAGGACCCGCTCGGGTCGTTCGATCCCCGGCACACCGTCGGGCGCATCCTGGGTGAGGCCGTGGAGGTCGCGGGGGTGCCCCGCGGCCGGGCGCGCCGCGCGCGCGTCGCCGAGCTGCTCGACCAGGTCGGTCTGCCCGCGGCGATGGTCGCCCGGCGTCCGCGCGAGCTTTCCGGTGGGCAGCGGCAACGGGTCGCGATCGCTCGTGCGCTCGCGCCGTCGCCGCGGGTGCTGGTCTGCGACGAGCCGGTCTCCGCGCTCGACGTCTCAATCCAGGCGCAGATCCTCGACCTGCTGACGACGCTGCGCCGGGATCTCGGCGTGGCCCTGATGTTCATTTCCCACGATCTCGGCGTCATCCACCATGTGAGTGATCGACTGTTGGTGATGAAGGACGGCCGGATCGTCGAGGCGGGTGACGCCGAAGCGGTGTTCCGCGCTCCCGACCATCCCTATACCCGTGCGTTGCTCGCCGCCGTCCCCGGCCGCGGTTCGGTCTCCCTGCCCCCGGCCACGCTCCCGGAGGTCTGAGCCACCTCCGGCTGGCCGGCGCCCGGCTGCCTTCGGCCGTGATCGTCCCTGCTGCCGCGGCGGCCGGGCGGGCATCGGGAACGCCCGCGAGGGCACCGACGATGCGTGTGATTCCCGGCACGTAGGTGTCGGAGCCGGTGTTCCGCGGATGCGGTCGAACATCGGACCGTCCAGCTACCTTCCACGGAAATACCAGCTCCTGGCCCTGCGCCGGGTGGAACCGATGCGCCGTGGTGCGAAGGTGCGGGTTGCCGCCTGTGCGCCGTTGTCGAATCGTCGATCCCAACGGAGGCACATCGAGCCCACCTTCGGGTCATTATGCTGAACGGGACCACGCTTTCCGATCGGTGAAGTGGGTAATCGTCCCGGCGCGACATGGAGGAATGCCGGATGCGTATGGCGTGACCTTTCCTGGACCGGGAGCCCCTCCGGTGCCTCGCCAGGGGCTTCATCGTCAGGCCGGACGAGAGCGCAGAGGGTCTCCATGACATTGGTTGAGCGTGCCGGGCAGCTGGCTCGGCTTGGTCGGCTCGTCGACAACTGCCAGGAACGCGGCGGCGGCATCGCGGTCATCGGGGGACCGGTCGGGGTCGGGAAGACGGAACTTCTGCACGCCTTCGTGGCGCGCGCGACCGCGAGCGGTGCGACCGTGCTCGAGGGGGCCGGGGTGTGCGCGGAGAGCGAGTACTCCCTGGGTCTGCTCCGTCAGATCGTCGGCGGGCTGCCGACCGCCGACCGCGACCGCATTCGGTCGCAGCTGCGTGTCGACGCCCTCGCCCTGGCGTGTGAGACCGAGGCGGCTGCGGCGGACCACCTGCGTATCGAGGTCCGTCAGTTGCTGTGTGAGACGCTGCGCGACCTTTCGGCGCGTACGCCGGTCGTCATCGCGGTCGACGACCTGCAGTTCGTCGATGCCGCGTCCCGTGACTGCCTGTTGTACCTGGCGGGTCGTCTCGCCTCGGCCAGGGTGCTGATGGTGTTCACCATGTCCGAAGGGCTGCTGGAGATCGACCGCAGCCGGACGGCCTGGTACGCCGATCTGCTCCGGCAGCCCGCCCTGTGCCAGGTCCCGGTCGGCCCGCTCAGCCTGGACGGGGTCGCCCGGATCGTCGCCGCCCTCGCCCCGCCCGAGCTGGTCGCCTCGCTGGCCCCGGCGGTGCACGAGCTCTCGGGGGGCAACCCCCTGTTGGTCAGGGCGTTGCTGGAGGACACGCTCCCGGAGTGGTCCAGACAGGTCCCCCGGGGATTCGGCGACGAGGGTGCCACGTGCCCCGACCAGCCGGTGCCGGGCAGCGTCTTCGCGCGTGCCGTCGTGACCTGCGCGCACCGGGGCACCCGCATGCTGGCGGTCGCCCGGGCGCTGGCCGTGCTCGAGGAGTCCGACTCCTCGGCGGTGTTGCGGCGGCTCGTCGCCGCGGAGGCGGAGGTGGCCGACTCGGCCCTCGGCGCGCTGAGCGCGGCCGGCCTGCTGTGCGCCGGACGGTTCCGGCATCCGGCCGCGCGGGCCGCGGTGCTCGCCGACCTGGCGACGGACGAGCGGGCGGCCCTGCACCGGCGCGCAGCCCGGCTGCTCTACCGGGAGGGCGCGGCCGCGGGCATCCTGGCGATCCACCTGGTGGCCGCCGGGCGCGCCGACGAGCCGTGGGCGTTGGACGTCCTGTGCAAGGCGGCCGAGGAGTCCCTGCGTACGGACAACGTGGCGTTCGCCGCGGCCTGCCTGGGGCTGGCGGTGACCGCCTGCGCGGACGAGGCTCAGCGACGGGCGGTGACCCTGCTGCGGGCGCGGGCGGAGTTCCGGACGAATCCCGGCGCTGCCTTCCGTCACCTCGCCCCGCTCGTCGACGCGCTGCGCGCCGGTGAGCTTCCGGACGAGGAGGCGATCGGTCTGGTCCGCCCCCTGATCCTGGAAGGGCGCTGCGACACGGCGGCGGACGTGCTGCGTCATGTCGAACACGCCGCGGCCGGGCTCTCGCCGGCGGTGGTCTCGGAGTTACACCTCACCTGGGAGTGGCTCAGCGTGACGCAGCCGGGCGTCATCGCGGATCTGGGTCGGCCCTCGGGCTGGTCGCACGGCTCCGTCCCGCCGTCGGTCGTCGCCGGTCCGGCTCTCGCGGTGGCCTCCGCCATGACGAGACTGCTGCGCGGCGGCGGCGGTGAGTCGGATGCGGTCGATATCGCCGAGCGGGTGCTGCAGGCGGCCCCGCTGGACGACGCGACGTTCTGCTCCCTGGACACGGCGCTCTACGTCCTGATCTACGCGGACCGGGCCGATCTCGCGCGGTCGTGGTGCGACTCGTTGCTGCGGGAGGCCGAACTGCGCGGCGCCCCGACCTGGCAGGCGCTGTTCGCCGCGGCCCGCGCGGAGGTCGCGCTGCGCCGCGGGGAGCTGGCCGCCGCGCGCCGGTTCGCACAGGCCGCGCTGACACACATCCCGGCCTGGAGCTGGGGGGTCGCGGTCGGCGGACCCCTGTCGGTGCTGCTCGCCGCGAGCGCCGCGATGGGCGAGCACGACACGCTCGACCCCCGTGAGATGTCGGTACCCGACGCCATGTTCCAGACTCGTTTCGGTGCGCAGTTCCTCCACGCGCGTGGCCAGGTCCACCTCGCTGCCGGCCGGCCGCACGCCGCCCTCGACGATCTGCTGACCTGCGGCCGCCTGCTGGGCGACTGGGGGCTCGACCTGCCCGCCTTCGTCCCGTGGCGGGTGGACGCGGTCACGGCGCTGCTGCGGCTCGGTCGCGGTGAGCCGGCGCTGCGGCTCGCGGAGGAACACCTGGACCGGGCCGGGTCCGACCACCGGCGCAGCAGGGGCATGGCGCTGCGCGCGCTGGCGTCGACGGTGGAACCGCGGCGCCGGATGGCGTTGCTGCGCGAGGCCGTGGAGATGCTGGAGACATCCGGCGACCGCCAGCAGATCGCGGCGGCGCTCGCCGACCTGGCGAACGTGTACCGCAGGCTCGGGCAGGCGAACCGGGCGCGCATGGTCACCCGGCGGGCGACCATGATCGCCGCGGACTGTCAGGCCGTTCCACTGCACCGCCAGCTGCTGGCCCAGGGCGGTGGTGGCGCGGCGCACCTGGGGCACGCGGGACATCCGCACCTGGAGCGTCCGGAGCAGTCGGGGCTGGGCGGCGGCGTGTGGGACGGGCAGCCGTCCACCGGTGAGCCGGACGGCCGGATCGTCACCGGCGGTCCGCTGGCCACGGCCGGTGTCCTCGCCTCGGACCGGATCGCCTCGGACCGGCCCGAGGCCGGTGCCGCCACCGGCGGTGGTGTCGGCCTGGACGTGCTGAGCGCGGCGGAGCTGCAGGTGGCGACCCTGGCCGCGGCCGGTCACACCAACCGGGAGATCGCCGGTCGGCTCTTCATCACGGTCAGCACGGTCGAGCAGCATCTGACTCGCACGTACCGCAAGCTGCGGGTGGCGGGCCGGGCGGACCTGCCGGTCTCGTTGAACGTCTGAGACGCGGTCCGCGCGGTCGCCGGACGTGTGCGGCGGGGTCATGGCCGCATGCTCAGGCGACGCCGGCCGGTGATGTCACCGCGGGTGCGGTCTCGGTGGTGGCACCCCGCGGGGTACGCGGGATGAGCAGGCCGCAGATGACCGCGCCCAGCGCGACCACGGCCGCCCCGGTCACGAGCGCCCACGACCACCCGCTGGTGGTTGCCGCTGCCAGCGAGGCGGGGTCCGTCACCGACCCGCGCAGCGCGTCGAGCCTGGCGTTGACGATCGCGGTGAAGATCGCGAGACTCAGCGCCGCGCCGAGTGGGCCGCCGGCGTTCACCAGCGCGGACGCGATACCGGCGTCCTCCGGCGGGACCCCGGCCACTCCGGCCGCCGTGATCGCGACGAAGGCGAACCCGGTGCCGGCCCCGACCAGCAGGAGCGGGCCCAGCACGACGCCCGTGTACCCGCCGTCGGGGGAGATCCGCGCCTCCAGCAGCAGACCGGCGGCCATGAGGAGCAGCCCGCCGATGACGAGCGGGCGCGCTCCGAACCGTGCCATCAGCCGGGGTGCCTGGGCACCGGCCGCCATGGTCGCCGCGGACAGGGGCAGGAAGGCGAAGCCGGTCCTGATCGCGGAGTAGCCGTGGATCTGCTGCAGATACAGGGTGAGGAAGAAGAACACCCCGACCGTCGCGGTGTAGACGAAGACCATGCCGAGATCGGCGCCGGCGACGCTGCGGCGCCCGATGACCCGGGGCGGCATCATCGGGTTCTTCCCCCGGGCCTGGAGCACGGCGAACGCGCCGAGCAGGACCGCCGACCCCGCGAGCAGCCCGACGGTCTGGACGGTGGCCCACCCCGTGTCGTTGGCCTGGGTCAGCGCGTAGACCAGTGCGACCAGGCCGCCGGTGACCGTGACTGCTCCGGCCAGGTCGAAGCTGCCCGCCTCGTCGTCCCTGCTCTCGCCGACGGCTCGCAGCGCCAGGAGGATCACCACCGCGGCGATCGGGGCGTTCGCGAAGAAGACCCACCGCCAGTCGAGTCCGTCGGTGAGGACGCCGCCGAGTACGAGGCCGAGGGCGCCACCGCTGCCGGCCACCGCCGCGAAGATGGCCAGCGCCCGGTTCCGCTCCTCGCCCTCCGGGAACGAGATGGTCAGCAGGCTCAGCGCGGCGGGTGTCATGAGCGCCCCGCCGAGCCCCTGCGCGGCGCGGGCGGCGATGAGCAGGCCGGGGGTCTGGGCCAGGCCGCCCACCAGGCTGGCCACTCCGAACAACCCGACGCCGAGGGTGAAGACCGCGCGCCGGCCGTAGCGGTCGGCGGCCTTGCCGCCGAGCAGCAGGAAGCCCCCGAACGCCAGCAGGTAGGCGTTCACCACCCACTGCAGGTCGGATTCCTTCGTGATGTCGAGGGCGGCGGCGATCTGCGGCAGCGGCACGTTCACGATGGTCGCGTCGACGGCGATCATGAACTGGGCGGCGGCAAGCACGCTCACCACGAGCCATGCGGGCGCGCGGCGCCGGGAGGTGGCGCCGGCCGGCCGGGCGGCCGGTTCCGTGGATGGCATGTCGTGGGTCTCCTGGGGTGGTGTGTTGGGTCAGGTCGAGGCTGTCCGGGAAGACTTTCGCTCGACGCCTGTAGACTCACAGACCGTAGAGAGATCTCAACACATGGGTCAACGACCGTGGAGCAAAGGTTCGTTGTGACGTCCGACACAGAGCTTGTCGTCGACCCCGATCAGGCGACGGGGCGCGGGGACCGCCGCGCCCGCACCAGGCTGGCCATCCTCGACGCCGCGCGCGGGTTGTTCGCCGAGCACGGTTACGAGCAGACGACGATCCGCGCGGTGGCTCAGCGTGCCGGAGTGGACCCCGCGCTTGTCATGCAGCACTTCGGCTCCAAGGCCGGGCTCTTCGAGGTCGCCTCCGAGATCGACGTCGGGTTCGGCGCGGCGGTCCTGGGCCCGTTGGAGGGCCTCGGTGAGCGCATGCTGGCCGTGATGATCGCCGAGATCGAGCACGCCCCCGAGGCCAATCTCGCCGCCCTGCGCTCGATGCTGACCCATGCCCCCGCCGCCGAGGCGGTGCGCTGCGCCTTCGCCCATCCCAAGGGAGACCTCCTCGCCGGCGTGCTCACCGGCGAGGAGGTGGAGCTGCGGGCGGGTCTGGTCGTGACCGTCCTGATCGGCCTGCTGGTCACCCGGTACCTGCTGCGCATCCCCGAGGTCGAGCGGGTCTCGGTCGACCGGCTGGTCAGCCTGCTCGGTCCCTGCCTGCAGCCCCTGGTGACCGGCCCGGCGGACGGCGCGGACACGGCGGGGGAGGAGTTGGTGGGCGCCGGGGCCGGGACGGCCGCCGGGTCTCCTCCGCCGGCCGGTGGGGCGGCGGAGCCGGCGCAGGCCTGGCTTTCCCGGCTGGCGGCGGCCGAGTCCGCGCGGCGGCAGACCGCCGACCGGGTCGAGCGGGTCGCTCGCGAGGCCCTCGCGGCCGGTGCGTCCTATGGCGAGGTGGGCCGGGCGGTCGGGATCAGTCGGCAGGCGGCCCGCAAGCGCTGGCCCGGCCTGTCCACCCCCCTTCCCGCGGCACCATCGACAACCTAGGTTTCCGCCGCCGGCCGCGAGCACCGCCACGCCTGCCGATGACAACTTTGGTTGTCGTCGGCAAGTGTGGCTCTCGCGGGATCCGAGGTGTGCCGGGTCCGCGGCGGGAGGGTGGTGTCCTGGGGTCAGGTCCCGCGCAGGGCCTCGACCACGGGGGCGAAGGCCTCCTGGTAGTGCTCGATCACCGTGAGGTAGGAGATGCCGAAACGGTCCCGCAGCTCGCGGACCCGGTCGGTGACCTGCTCGAGGTCACCGATCAGCAGCAGCGGCGAGTCGTCCAGGTCCTCCAGTGGAACGGGGAGCTGGGCGGCCTGCAGGTGCCGCAGGGCGGCATCCCGGTCGTCGGTGATGATCACTGCCTGGATCAGCAGGTTGCGTTCGACCTGCGCGTCCCGCTCGCCCACCACGTCGGCGAAGTAGGCCACCCGCTCGGCGAAGGTCGCGTTCGAGATCAGCCGCAGCCCGCCGGGCGACTCCGGAGAGAAGGCCATCCCCAGGAAGCCGACGATGTCGGCGTGTTCGGCGGCCAGCCGCAGCACCCGGTTGCCGTTGCCGGCCACCAGCAGCGGGACGCGCTCCTGCGCGGGCGCCGGGACGGACTCGGGGTTGTCCAGAACCGTCCGCAGAGTGGCGAGCGTCCGCTCGAGCTGGTCGACGCGTTCCCTGGCGGTTCCCAGCTCCAGGCCGAGGGCCTCGAACTCCTCGCGCACGTAACCGGTGCCCAGGCCCAGTTCGAGGCGTCCGCCGGTGACCTGGTCGGTGGTCGCCACCTCGCGGGCGAGCAGCACGGGGTTGTAGAAGCCGGTGTTCAGTACGAGCGTTCCCAGCCGCAGCTTGGTGACGGCCGCGGCCGCCACCAGCGCAGGCAGCGGGGCCGTGTTCCCGATGTGGTCGGGCACGAGCAGCACGTCGTAGCCGAGTTCCTCGGCGCGGCGCGCGGTCGTCGTCCACGCCTCGCCACGCGGGATCTCCAGCAGGCCGGTGCCGAAGCGGAAGGGGAGCGTCACGTCTGCCTCCGTAGGCGGTGAGTACAACAGGTGAGGGGATGGGGTCAGGTGCGGATCGCGGCCCGGTCAGGGGCCGCGGGGGCGCCGATCAGTCGGGAAGGGAGTTGATCCGGACCACGAGGTTCCCGGGCGGCTGCCGGTTGTCGTGCAGCAGCTGGTGGGCGTATCCGACGTCGTCGAGCGTGCCGATCACGGTCCGGCAGGGGTCGAGGACGCCCTCGGCGACCAGACCGACGACCTGCCGGCACTCGCGCAGGCTGGCGAAGTGCGAGCCCTGCAGGCGCTTCTGACGCATCCACAGGTAGCGCAGGTCCAGGTCCCCGTTGTAGCCGGACGTGCCGCCGCAGATCGCCACCATGCCCCCCGTGGCGCACACGTACATCGAGGTCGGCAGGGTGTCCTGACCCGAGTGCTCCAGTACCAGCCGGGGCGCGCGGCGTTCACCGAGCGCTTCCCAGATCTGCGCGCCGAACCGCTTGGCGCCGTCGAGCCACCCGCGGTAGGCCTCGGTGTCGTCCACCGAGGGCAGCCGGCCCCAGTGGTCGAAGTCGCGGCGGTTGATCGTGCCGACGGCGCCGAGGCGGCGGCAGTGCTCGGCGCGCGCCTCGTCGGAGACCACCGCGACGGGGCGCCCGCCCCGGTAGCGCACGATCTGGATCGCCATCGAGCCCAGCCCGCCCGCGCCGCCCCAGATCAGCACCGGGTCCCCGGGCTCGACCATGTGCGGGGGCCAGCCGCACAGCTGCCGGTACGAGGTCGCGCCGGTGCACATCAGGCTGGCGGCGTCCACCCAGTCCAACCCCGCGGGCTTGGGTAGGCACTGGTACTCGTCGGCCAGCGCGTACTGGGCGAACGTCCCGAAGTTGCTCTCGTAGCCCCAGGCGAGCTGGGTCGACGACGCCATCGGGTCGGTGCCGAGCCGGATGTCGGGTGAGGTCTCGTCCCACTGCGCGCTGGTCAGCACGACCTCGTCCCCGACCTTGACGTGCCGGACACCCTCGCCGACCGCCCACACGATGCCGGCACCCTCGGAGCCGCCGATGTGGTAGTCGACCGGGTCCCCGAGCCGCATCCGTGCGGCGATCACGTCGACGGGCCGGCCGAGGGAGGCCCAGACGTTGTTGTAGTTGATGCCGGCGGCCATCACGTGGACGAGGACCTGGCCGCGGCCGACCTCGGGCACCGGCACGACCTCGGTGCGGATCGCCTTGTCGGGCGGGCCGAGGCGGTCCTGACGGATGACCGCTGCGTACATCAGCTCGGGTACGGAGCCGGCGGGCGGGAGCGTGCCGGGCTCGTACAGTTCCTTCACTCTCGTGTGGGCCATCGTGTGCCTGCCGTTCTCGTCGTCGGATGGTTCGGTCGTCGGTCGTCGGGCGGCCGGGGGCGGGCCGGGTCAGCCGAGCGGATCCAGCCAGGCGCGCACCGCCTCGGCGGTCGTCTCCGAGTGCTCCTCCAGCACCGAGAAGTGATTGCCGGGGACGTCGACCGCGTCGTGCGGCAGGGGCCAGTACGCACGCCAGTCCCGGCGCGGGGCGGAACCGGCAGGGCCGGTGGCGTCGTCGTCGGGATCGGGCAGCATTCCGGGCAGTGGTTCGGTGGTGCGCAGCAGCAGCGTCGGCGTCGCGACGGAACGTGGTTGCCACGGCCCGAACACCTCCAGATAGCCGCCCATGGCTGTCAGGTTGGTGTCGTTGAGCGAGAGGTCGAACTGCCCGGAGCGGGCGAGCATCCCGCGGATCAGGGACGGCAGCCACCACTCCATGCCCGGGGTCGCGGCGGCGTCCGTCGGATAGGTGTCGACCATGACGAGCCCCGCCGGGCCCAGGCCCCGATCCTCCAGGCCGGCCGTCACCGCGTGCGCCACGCAGCCGCCGAGGGAGCGGCCGACCACGGCGAACGGCTCCCCGTCGACCTCGGCCACCACCGCGTCGACCAGCAGGTCCACGAACGTGTCCAGCGCGTCGGGCAGCAGGGTGCCGTCGGTGAAGCCCGGTGCGGGCACGACGAAGACGTCACGGGTGCCCTGGAAGGAGCGGCCGAAGCGCAGGTACTCGTGCGGTCCGGACAGCGCGCTCAGCGAGGGCAGGCAGACGAGACCGGGACGGGCCGGTCCCCGCGCGAGCCGGACCGGCGCGCCGGCGTGCGAGGCGCGCTCGTCACGGCCGAAGCGTTCGCGGACCGACGACGCCGCGACCAGCACCGCCGCCGCCTGGTTCGTTCGGTCCGCCGCGCACAGCCCGAGGTACACCTCGGCGAGCGCGCTGGGTCGGGCGTCCCCCGTCGGTGTCGGCGCCGGCGTCCCGGCGGTGCGGACCGCGGCGCCGTCGGCAGCCACCGCGCCGGACCTGGGATCGGGGACGGCCGCCGCCCCGTCCGCGGTGGGAGGTGCGGGAGCTCCGAACACCGATGTGCCGCCGGCCCGCGCGCCGGCCGCGCTCTCGTCGAGCCGGCGGCCGAGGGCCTCGGCCAGGGCCCGCGGCGTGGGATGGTGGATGACGGCGGCGCCGGGCAGCGTCAGCCCGGTGATCGCGCTCAGCCGGTCGCGCAGTTCCAGCCCGGTCAGCGAGTCCAGGCCCAGCTCGGTGAACGCAAGGTCGGGTTCGACGTCCTCGGGGGTGTCGTGCCCGAGGGCGGCGGCCGTCTCGCCGACCACGAGCTCCAGCAGCAGCGGCTCTCGGTCCGGCCCCGCCACCGCGGCCAGCCGGGCCCTCCACACCTCGACGTCGGTGACGGTACCGTCACCGACGTCGTCCCCGGCGTCGCCGGACCCGGACGCCAGGGGCGGGCCGCCGACGGCGGGCGCGGACCGGACGGCTGTGCCCGCCAGCCAGAAGTGCCGCCGCTGGAACGCATAGGTGGGCAGGTCGAGCGTGCGCGGTCGTGGCCCGAGCGGGGCGTCGGCGGCCGGGCCCGCGACCGTGAGCGCGTCGAACAGGGCCGGCCAGTCCACGGCGACCCCGTGCGCGTACAGGCGGCCGACGCCGCCCAGCAGGGTCGCCGTCTCCGGCCGGTCCCGGCGCAGCGCCGGAGCCAGCACCACCTCCCGGGCGCCTGTGTCCGCGGCGGAGTCCGGTCGCGGGGACAGCGCGGCGTGCGCCATCCCGGTGAGGACGCCGTCCGGGCCCACCTCGAGGAAGCGGGTGACCCCGGCGGCACGCAGCCGGGTCAGGACCGCCCCGAACCGGACCGTTCGGCGCACGTGGTCCGCCCAGTAGCGCGCCGACGTCAGCTCCCCGGGGCCCGCCAGCTCCCCGGTCAGGTCGGAGACGACCGGCACCGAGGGCTCGGAGAGAACGATCTTGTCGGCGATCCGGTGGAACTCCTCGATCATGCCGTCGAGACGATGCGAGTGGAACGCGTGGCTGACCCGCAGCCGGCGGGTCCGTCGACCCCGGTCCGCGAACACCGCGGCCAACGCGAGGGCGGGCGCCTCGTCTCCGGAGAGCACGACGGCGTCCGGGCCGTTGACGGCGGCGATGCCCACGCCCGCCCCGGCCGCCCGACGACCGACGACCGAACCATCCGACGACGAGAACGGCAGGCACACGATGGCCCACACGAGAGTGAAGGAACTG
>NZ_UBIZ01000195.1:0-49338 GCF_900465275.1 Parafrankia sp. Ea1.12
GGGTAGGGCTTGCGTTCTGCCATGTCTTCCAGCAGAACGCACCAGCCGCCGACCGCAAGACGATCAGCCCCACACCCAAAAGATCAACTCAAGCTGAGGCCCGGCAAAAGCGTACAGAACGCCCACTAAGAGCGCCCGTCGACGAAACTGAAGCGGCCGTCGCCGACCGTCGCCGCACCCGGGTACAAAATGCCATGGCGGTACTAGCGGAAGTACTCGACGCCGGAGCCCGTCATCCGCCGGGGCAGTGACTCGGGATCGGTTCCCGGCGGGAGCAGGCGGACGCCGGCATGCAGTAGGACCACGCCGGGCCGGCCGACGAGCACCGGATCCAGGAGCACCTCGGCGACCGCCGGCACCTCCTCGGCGAGCCGGGCCAGCCGGTGCAGCACGTCCTCCAGGGCGGCCGTGTCCGCCGCCGGGGTGCCGGCGCCGCCGACCAGCAGCACCGCGCCGCGGATGCCCCGCACCATCTCGGCGGCGTCCCGGTCGGTGATCGGCAGCGCCCGGGCCAGCGGGTCGACCAACAGGTCCGCGACGGCCCCGCCGAGGCGCAGCGACAGCAGCGGCCCGATCGCCGGGTCCTGGGTCATCCGGATCACGGTCGACACCCCGGCCGGCGCCATCGGCTGGACGACCATGTCGCCCGGCCCGACCGCGGCGCGGATCGTGCGCCAGGCCTCCGCGAGCGCGCCGGGCCCTTCGACGCCCAGCCGGACGGCTCCGACGTCCAGCCGCCCGCGGAAGCGTTCGTCGGCGATCTTCAGGGCGACGGGCCAGCCGAGCCGTTCGGCCGTGTCCAGGGCCTGGGCGGCGGTCGTCACCGGCTCACTGGGCCAGACCGCCAGCCCCACCCCGCCCAGGATGTCACCGACCAGCTCCTGGGGCAGCCACGTCCCGTCCGTCGGGCCGGCGGCCGCCGCGCGGCGCGCGTGGTCCAGGTCGAGCCGGTCGAGAGTGGGGACGACGCCCTGCTCGCGGCTGCGCCACGCCGCGTGGCCCGCCGCCCGGGCGAGCGCGAGCGCGGCCGACTCCGGGGAGGCGAACGACGGCACGGAGCCGGGTGCGGGCGTCACGGTGCCGTCGCCCGGGGCGGCCAGCGCGGACGGCATCCCGTCGTACCCGAGGTAGGAGGCCACCACGGGCACCCGGCCGGAGCCCGCCACGGCCCGCACGGCCCGCGCGAGCTCCTCGACGGCCGGGTGCGGGGTGATCAGCGCCAGCACGGCGTCGACATCCGCGCTGGCGGCGACCGCGCGCAGCGCGCGCTCGAACCGTTCGGGTGCGGCCATCGCGCCCAGGTCCACCGGGTTGGCCGGCTCCGGGCGGCCGAGCGTGTCGCTCAACGCCTCCGCCGTGGCGGTGGAGAAGGGCGGTACCTCCAGGCCGGCCGTCCGGCAGGCGTCCGTGGCCAGGGCGGCGAGCGCGCTGGACGTCCCCACGACGCCGACGCGTCGCCCGGCGGGCAGCGGCTGGGACGCCAGCAGCGCGGCCAGGTCGAACAGTTGGCTCAACGTGTCCACCCGGATGACCCCGGCGCTGGTGAACAGGGCGTCCAGGGCCGGGTCGGCGGCGCTGCGCCCGCTCTTCAGCGCGATCACCGGCTTGCGTCGACCCACCCGCCGGGCGATCCGGGCGAACTTGCGCGGGTTGCCGAACCCCTGCAGGTGCAGCATGATCACATTGGTGCGCGGGTCCGACTGCCAGTACTGCAGCACGTCGTTGGCCGAGACGTCCGAGCGGTCACCGGTGGAGACGAACGTGGACAGGCCGATCGCGCGCCGCGACGCCTCGGTGAGGAACGTCCCGGCCAGCGCCCCCGACTGGGTGAACGCGCCGACCCGTCCCACCGGCGGGTCGCCGGCCGCGAAGGTGGCGTGCAGGCGGACGGCCGGGTCCGTGTTGATCAGGCCCATCGCGTTCGGGCCGATCAGCCGCATGCCGGACTCCCGGGCCAGCCGGGTGACCTCGGCGAGCCGGGCCCGCCCGTCGGGCCCGGCCTCCGCGAACCCGGCCGAGACGACGATCAGGCCACGGACGTCCTTCTCCGCGCAGGCCCGCACCGCGTCGGCCACGGCCGGCGCCGGGACGGCGATCACGGCGAGGTCGACCGCGTCCGGGATCTCGCGGACGTCCGGGTAGGCGTAGACCGAGGCGACCTGGCGCGCCGCCGGGTTGACCGGGTAGACCGGGCCATGGAAATCGCTGGCCAGCAGCCGGCGGAAGACCTCGTGGCCGGCGCTGCCGGGCTGCCGGCTCGCGCCGACGACCGCGACCGCGCGCGGTGTGAGCAGCCGCGCGATGCTCCGCGCCTCCGCCCGCTGTTCCAGCGCCCGGGAGATGCCCCGGGTGTGCGGAGTCTGCGCCGTCGGGAACACCACCCGCACGCCACCAGCACCGTCCTGACCGGCGCCGTCCTGCCGGGGGGTGTGCGGGCGGGTCTCGGCGCCGGCGAAGCCCGCGGCGTGGAAGACCCGCAGCGCCCGGTCGTCGCCCGCGCGCAGATCGGCGACGAGGTGGCTCACCCCGCGCTCGCGGGCGGCGGCGATCAGGTGCTCGAGCAGCAGCAGTCCGAGCCCACGGCCGCGGTGCGCAGCCTCGACGACCAGGGCGACCACCGCGTCGTCGGAGCCGGCGATCCGTTCGTAGTCCGCCGTGCCGACCAGACGTCCGCGCAGCACGGCCGCGACGGCGAGCCGCCCGCTGTCACCGGTGGTGGGGTGACCGGTGATGGTGGGGTGACCTGCGGCGGCCGGGTCGCCGGCCGCGGTCAGGTGCCCGGCGAGCTCTTCCGGGGAGCGCTGCGCCCACCGCGCGGGCAGGCGCGCGACGTCCGCCGTGGACAGGCCGGACCGCAGCTCGGCCAGGCCCGGCGCGTCGGTGCCCAGCACGGGGCGCAGCTGAACGGGCGCGCCGTCGGCGAGAACGCCGTCCGCCGCCCAGTGCGCCGGGTAGCGAGATTTGACATCCTCCCCGGCCTGACGGCTGGGGATTCCCGCACCTTGCGATACGGGTTCCTGCTTCATCAACGGACGCCTCCTCGCTCTAGGAGCGAGGTGGTCTCACTCCGTCTCCACAGGCAGACACCGCGAGCCCCGCGGCCAGAATGCTCTTCGCAGCGTTGACATCCCGGTCGTGGTGCGCACCGCAGCGGCACTCCCACTCCCGTACGTGCAACGGCAGCCTTTCGATGATCGACCCACAGGCCGAGCAGGTCCTGCTGCTCGGGTAGAAACGGTCGATCGCGATCACCGTGCGGCCATACCAGTCGGCCTTGTACTCCAACATCCGCCGTAGCTCCGACCAGGAAGCGTCGGAGATCGCCCGTGCCAGCGAATGGTTGCGGACCATGGTGCGGACCGTCAGGTCCTCGATGACCACCGTTTGGTTCTCGCGGATGATCCTCGTGGACAGCTTGTGTAGATGATCCCGGCGCCGGTCGGCGATCCGCCCGTGGACACGTGCCACGGTGAGCCGGGCCCTGGCCCGGTTCGCCGAACCCTTCCGTTTGCGGGACAGTTCCCGCTGCGCGCGGGCGAGCCGGGCACGGTCGGCCCGCTCGTGCCGCGGGTTGGTCACCTTCTCGCCCGTCGACAAGGTGACCAGGGACGTGACGCCCGCATCGACCCCCACCTGTTGCGGCGACGGAGGCAGGCTGGTGATGGTCTCCTCGACCAGGATCGAGATGTGGTACTGGCCGCGGGCGTTGCGCGACACCGTCACCTGGGACGGCGCCGCACCCTCGGGCAGCGGACGTGACCAGGCGATGTCCAGCGGCTGGTCCTGTTTCGCGAGCCTGACCTGCCCGTCGCGGAAACCGAAGCAGTTGCGGAAGTAGGTCGCCGAGTCGAGGGTCCGGCCCTTCTTCTTGAAGGACGGGTAGCCGGCCCGCTTCTCCCAGAAGTTCACGTAGGCGGTCTGCAGATGCCGCAGCGTCGCCTGCAACGGCCCCTTCGACGGCTCGGCCAGCCACGCTGTTTCCGGGTCGCGTTTCCATGCCGTCAGCATCGTGTCCGTCTCGGCATGTGTGACCCGGCGCTGTTCGGAAAACCACGCCCGGTGCCGCTCCGCCAACGCCCGGTTGTACACGTAGCGCGCACAGCCGAACGTTTTCGCCAACTGCTCGGCCTGCTCGACAGTCGGGTAGAAACGGTACCTGTAGGCCCGCTTCACAACCCGACTCCCCACGACCGGCAGAATACATCATTCGACTGTCACCCTGACGGCGGAGCTGACGCGCTAACCCCGCCCTGAAGGGCGGGGCCTGCGCGCTACGTTTCATGGGTCACCCTGTGGACGCTATTCCGCGCCGGACCGCGCCGCCTCGGTCGCCGGCGCCCGGTCCCCGCCACCGGCCCCGCGGCGCCCCCGCCGTGGTGCGACGACCCGCCGCGCCCGATGCGAGCCTGTCGCTCGCCCCGTATCGGTCGCCGTCCGGCATCGGACTGCACAATGGTGCAGACCTGGCGGCGGCCGGCGGATGCCGCGGGGGTGTCCGACGAGCAGGTTGTCGACACACGAGGTGGTCGCGGCGGGGTGCGTCCGGACGCGCCGTGCCCGGCATGGGTTGAACCGACGACGGGAGCGTCACATGGCTGGACGGCGGGCGGCGGCCCTGCGGGAACCGCGCAGGTCGGCCGACAGCTACCTCGACTTCGTCCAGGGTCTGGACGAGGCAGCCCTCACCGCCGTCCTGCGGGCCCGCCCGGACGTCCTCGAGGACCCGCCGCGCGGAGTCGGTGAGCTCGTGCGCCGGCTCGGGGACGCGGACTCGATGCTCGCCGCCGTCAACGACCTGGACCGCGACGGGCTCCTGCTGTGCGACGCGGTCATGATGCTGGGCCCGCCCGTCCCGCTGGACCGGCTGGTGATGCTGCTCGGCGGGTCCAGGGACGGGATCCGCGCGGCGCTGCGCCCGGTCACCCGGCGGGCGCTGCTCTGGGAGAGCGACGGCGTCGTCCACGCCTTCGAGCCGTTCCGGCGGCTGTGGGACGACGAGGTCGCGGTGTGGCATCCGGCTGCGGAGCTCATCCCGGCCATCGCCGTCACCGACCTGCGCCGTGCCGCCCGCGGGCTCGTTCCCGGGGCCCGGGTCACCTCGTCCACGACCTGGGAGCGGTCCGCCCGCGTCGTCGGGGAGCTGATGGCCGACCCGGACGGCGTCGCCGCCGCGGTGCAACGGCTGCCCCGGCCGGCCCGCGACCTGCTGGCCGAACTGGTCCGCGACCCGACGGGTCTGATGACCGGCGACGAGCCCGACGACGCCCTCGGTACAGGTGCCCTCGGTACAGGTGCCCTCGGTACGAACGGCTTCGATGGCGGGGCCCGTGGGCGGCTCCCGGCCGGGTCGAACCGGGAGGAAACGGCCGGGATACTTGTCGAGTCCGGGCTGCTCCTGCTCGTCGGCGGTGAGATCGAGGTGCCCCGGGAGGTCGTGACCGTCCTGTGGGCGGCAGACCCGGAGGTCCGGCTGACCGGGCCGCCGAGCCTCGGCCCGGCGGGCGCGGACCGCGCGGACGAGACGTTCGCCGCCGGGATCCAGGCCGCCGCCGGGCACGCCCTGCGGTCGGTGGCGGCGCTGCTCGCCGAGGCGGAGCGGGCGCCCCTCGCCGCGCTGAAGAAGGGCGGCATCGGCACCCGGGAACGCGCCCGGCTGGCCCGGACCCTCGCGCTCGCGGAGGACGAGCTCCCGCTCTGGATCGACGTCGCCCACGCCGCGGGGCTGCTGGCCCGCGAGGAGGGCGGCTACGCGCCGACCGGCGAGTACCCCGGCTGGCGCGGGTCGGACGTCGGACGTCGCTGGGCGGTGCTCGCCCTGGCCTGGTTCCTCCTCGACCAGTCCCCGACACACCGTGAGATCGACAGCGGCCGGGACCAGCCGCCGCCGCTCCCGCTCGCCTCCGGCGCGGGCCGGGTGCGCCGGACGCTGCTCACCACGGCCAGCCCCGGCCGGTCGCTGGCCGCCGCGGGCAGCCACCTCGAGTGGTTCCTGCCGCTGCACGGCTACGACCGGCCCCAGCTGGCGAACAAGCGCCAGGCCGCCGTCCGGGAGGCCGAGCTGCTCGGCGTCGCCGCCGAGGACACCGTCTCCGATCTCGGTGTCGCGGTCTGCGAGGTCCTCGCGGCGGCGCCGCTCGACCCGACCGGGCAGATGCGGGCCCACCAGTACGGTTTCCCGACGCCCACGCTGGCCGGGTTCGTCACCGAAACCCTCGGGCCGCTGGTGGACGAGCTGGCCCGCCGGTGCGGCCCCGCCCTGCCGGGCGACGCGTCCACCATGATCCTGCAGTCCGACCTGACCGCGACCGTGGCCGGCCAGCCCAACCACGCGATCGCCCGCCTGCTCGCCGACGCGGCCGTGTCGGAGTCGCGCGGCGCCGCCGGGATGTGGCGGTTCACCTCCGCTAGCATCCGCGGCGCGCTGGACGTCGGCTGGAGCGCGCAGGAGCTGCTCGACGAGCTGCGCGCCGGCGCGGCGCACGAGGTGCCCCAAGGGCTCGAGTACCTCGTGGCGGACGTCGCCCGCCGCCACGGCCACATCCGCGCGCGGGCGGTGCGGGCCGCGGTCGTCGCGGACGAGGCGACGATCAACGAGATCCTGGCGACCCGGGCGCTGCGGTCGCTGGACCTGCGGCGACTGGCACCGACCGTCGCGGCGTGCGGCGCGGACGCCGAGGACGTGGCCGAACGCCTGCGCGCCGCGGGCATGGCTCCGGTGGTCGAGGACGAGCACGGCACCGTCGTCATCCGCGGGCGGCCGGGCGGCCCGCCGGCCTCGGGCCGCGACGCCGCCGCGGGGGCGGCTTCGGAGCGTGGCAGCACGGGGAGCACGGGGAGCACGGGCGAGTCCGGAACGTGGGCGGCTCCGGCGGATGTGGCGCGGCGCATCCTCGCGAACCGGGCCGGCGCCGGCGACGCCGCCCGGGCCGACCCGCGCGTCGTACGCCAGCTCGGCCGGCTGAACCCGCGGCTCACCCTCGCCGAGCGCCAGCTCCTCGCCGCCGCGCTCGACCACGGCGAGATCGTGACGATCATCTACCGGGACCGGTTCGAACGGCGGACCAGCCGTCTGATCGCCCCGGTGGAGCTGCTCGGCGGGCGTCTCGACTCCTGGTGCCACCTCCGCGAGGCGCGGCGCGAGTTCGCCGTCGCCCGCATCGAGGGGGTCACACCCGGCTGAGCGGGTCAGGGGCGGTGGCGCAGGCTTCCCGCCGGGCGCCCGCCGGCCTCGTCCTCGGACTGGTAGTCGAGGGCGCCGTCCGCCGCGAGGCGCAGCCTCGTCGTGCCGCCGCTCGTGCACACCGGCAGACCCAGCAGGGTGGGGTTGTCGCCCGAGCCCCCGATGTCACGCAGGACCACCTCGGGCCCGGAACCCGCCGCGGTGCTGATGCCCACGAGCTGCTGGTCACCGACGCACCGGATCGGCGCGTCACCTCCCAACGCCCCCAGCCCGACCAGGGTGACCTCGGAGTGGCCGACCGTCTGACCGCTCTCGCCGGGCCGCAGCGTGATCACGACGTCCTGCGCGACCCCCAGCCGCGAGATGATGCGTCCCTCCCAGATGCCGGCGTATCCGGCCGGCAGGGCCCCCGGCACCGTGGGACCCGACCCGCCCGAGGGCGCCGAACCCGAGCTCGCCGGCGGCCCGCCGACGGTCGGCCTCGAGGTCGGCTGGTCGAGGAGGTCGGTCAGGGAGCCGATCCCGGCGGTGGCCTTGGGGCTCGCGCGGGCGTCCGCGCCGCCGCCGTCCGAGCCGCCGTCCGAGCCGCGCAGGGCGACCAGCAGGACGGCCGTCACGATCACGGCGAGGCACACGACACCCAGGGCGGCCACGGTCACGAGGGCGCGCAGCCCACCGGCCGGCGGGGCGTCGGGCCCGACCGGGGTGCCCGATGGTGCGGCCGGTGCGCCCGGTGGTGCGGCCCGCGATACGCCCGATGGTGCGGCCGCTGTGGCTGGCGGTGCGGCCGGCTCCGGCGGCCATGGCAGTGCCCGGTTGTTATCTTCCGATGTGGCGTGGTCGTTCGTCACGGTGGTGGTGGCGGGAACGTCCAGGTCGAGGAGCGCGACGGCCTGCCGGCTCAGCCCGGTGACCAGGTCCTGCGGCAGCCATCCGGCGGTGATCAGTTCGGCGGCGCCGCCGCCCGGGACGAGCTCCGCGAGCACGTCAAGCGGCCCCGGGCGCTCACCCGCCGCCTTGCGCAGGCAGGCGTCCACGATGCCGCGCAGCTCGGCAGGGACGGCGTCGAGCCGTGGCTCGCCCGCCAGGATGCCGTACATCACCGCGGGCATCCTGCTGCCCGAGAACGGGCCTGATCCCGTCGCGGCGAAGGCGAGCACCGAGCCGAGGGCGAAGACGTCGCTGGCCGGCCCCACCTCCTGCCCGCCGATCTGCTCGGGTGACATGAAGGCCGGCGAGCCGATCGCGGACCCGGAATGGGTGAGCACGGTGGCGTCGAACGCGCGGGAGATCCCGAAGTCGATGACCCGTGGCCCGTCCAGGCCGAGCAGCACGTTCGAGGGCTTGAGATCGCGGTGCACCAGGCCGGCGGCGTGCACGGCGCTCAGCGCCTCGGCGAGGCCGGCACCCAGCGCCCGCACGGTCGGTACCGGAAGCGGGCCGCGCCGGCGCACCGCCTCCAGCAGGGACGGTCCCGGGACGTACCCGGTGACCAGGTAGGGCTGCTCGGCGTCCGGGTCGGCGTCGATCACCGGCGCGGTCCAGGCGCCGCCGACCCGGCGGGCGGCCTCGACCTCGCGGCGGAACCGGGCGCGGAACGTCGGATCGCCGGCGAACTCCGGCCGGATCACCTTGACGGCGACGGTGCGCCCGCCCGGGCCGCGGGCCAGGTACACCCGGCCCATCCCGCCGGCGCCGAGCAGGCCGAGCAGCCGGTATCCGCCGGTGGTCCGGGGATCATCCGCGCGGAGGGGTTCCATCCGGGACGACTCCTCCCGCCCGTCGCGGACTGCCGGTCGGGGCCGCCGGCCGTCCCGCGCGGCCGGCCCCGTCCCGCCGCCGCGCGACTCAGGCGACCTGGAACGATCGTTTGGGCAGTCCCATCATGTAACCCTCGGCCGGGACGATGAGCGGCGCCTCGGGCCGCGGCGGGTCCGGCTCCGGCCCGGGCCTGCGGTGGCCGATCCCCGGAGTGTCGCAGGTCATCCGGAAGCGGCGGCGGTCCGAACCCGCTGAAGTCGTAGACAAGGGGGCGGCGGACGTCCGCGACGCCGGCCGGCACGCAGGCCCGGCCCGCCGTCCACCGGTCGGTACATCAAGTCGGAAGGCACAGGCAGACAGCTTGAACGCGCACGCAGGTCACGGGTCGGATGGCGCGGGGGGCCGGGGAGCGGGCCACGACCCCGGCCAGGGTGCCGGTCGCGAGCACGACCACGGGAGCGGCCGAGCGGGGGAGACCGCCGCCGAGCCCCGCTGGCTCGACGCCGACGAACGGGCGGCCTGGCGCGGTCTGATCGGTGTGATGACCCGGCTGCCCGCCGCCCTCGACACCCAGCTCCGCCGGGACGCCGGACTGAGCCACTTCGAGTACTCGGTGCTGGTCGGGCTCTCGGAGGCACCGAACCGGACGCTCGCGATGGCTCGGCTCGCCCAGTTCACCTGCGGCTCGCTGTCCAGGCTCTCGCACGCGGTCAAGCGTCTCGAGGACAAGGGCTGGGTGCGCCGCGCCCCGTGCGCGGCCGACGGACGAGTCACGAACGCCACGCTGACCGACACCGGTTTCGCGAAGCTGGCCGACTCCGCTCCCGGCCATGTGGAGACCGTTCGCGACCTGGTCGTCGAGGCGCTCGCGCGCGACCAGCTCGACCAGCTCGCGGCCATCTGCGGCCAGATCCTCGACCGCCTCGACACCGCGCCGCCACCCCGGCCCCGCTGAACCGCCGGCCCGGGCCGGGTCAGACGCCTGTGGTCGACCCCGGACGGGCGATCATCAGCACCGTGACCACGGCCCACAGCAGGCTGAACATGCCGGTGGTCATCGCGAGCCGCTTCGTCCGTGCGGCGACGGCCGCCGGGTTCGCGTGCCCGGCGCCGGCCGGCCCGGTGGCCCCGCCTGGGGCGATCTCCTCCAGAAGCTGCCGCTGCCACGGGAGGACCACCGTCGCCAGCAGCACCGCGGCCAGCCCCGTCAGGATGATCGAGGTGACGAGCCACGGGTCGCCGAGGACGTCCATGCTCGCGGCGGTGGCGAAACCGAAGATCGGCACGGTGATGCCGATCGCCGCGTAGACGTTGCAGATGCGGTGCAGCGTGCCGACCACTCCCGCCGTCCTGACGTCGCCCGGGTCACGCAGCGCCGCCCGCACCGCCGGCGCGTACATGCTCGCCGCGACCGTCACCGGGCCGATGGCGATGATCGCTACGAGAACGTGGACGCTCAACAGGAATGTGGTCACGGGTCCGTCCTGGGAGTGCGGAGGCAGCCGGAGGATGCGGCAACCGCCACGGTAGGCGCCGAACCGCCGCTTTCGTGAGTGGCAGGAGTGCCATCTACCGACGGATTCCCGCCACGGGGACTCCTCCCCTTCGGCCCTTGACACCCACAGCTGTCGGCGGTGAACAGTTCCTGTTCATGGCGTAATACCCCCGTGAGCTGGGCTCAGGTCAGGGGTGGGACCGGCGGGATCGCCCGTTGGCGGGAAACAGTTGCCTGGTTATCGTCCTGCCATGCACACCGTGGCGGTTCTCGCCCTCGAGGGCGTGGTCCCCTTCGATCTCGCGGTGCCCGTCGACACCTTCGGCCGTGCCCGGCTCCCCGACGGCCGGGCGGCCTATCGGGTGAAGATCTGCGCTGGTAGGAGCATCAGCGGCACCGTCGAGGCCGACGGCGGGGCGTTCTCCCTGCGGGCCCCCTGGGGGCTGGACGCGCTCGCCGAGGCCGACACGATCGTCGTCCCCGGCGTCGGCGAGCAGGCCGGACCCCTGCCCCCGGAGTCCGTCACCGCGCTGCGGGCCGCCGCCGCGCGCGGCACCCGTATCGCCTCCGTCTGCGTCGGCGCGTTCCTGCTCGCGCAGACCGGCCTGCTTGACGGCCTGCGCGCGACCACGCACTGGATCGCCGCCGAGGAGCTCGCCCGCCGTCATCCCGCCGTGCAAGTGGACCCGAACGTGCTGTTCGTCGACAACGGGCAGATCCTGACCTCGGCCGGCGCCGCGGCCGGCCTCGACCTGTGCCTGCACATGATCCGCTCCGACCATGGGGTCGCCGTGGCCGCGGACGTCGCCCGGCTGTCGGTCGTCCCGCTGGCCAGGGAAGGAGGCCAGGCCCAGTTCATCGTCCGCGACCGCCCGCCGCCGGACGGCTCCGTCCTCGAACCACTGCTGCGGTGGATGGAGGCGAACTGCCACCGCCCGTTGACGGTGGACGACCTCGCCGCCCAGGCGATGACGAGCCCACGCACGCTCAACCGCCGCTTCCGCGAACAGACGGGCACGACCCCGTCCCAGTGGCTGCACCGGGTGCGCCTGCGGCAGGCGCAGTACCTGCTTGAGACCACCGGGCACTCGGTGGAGCGGATCGCCGCGCAGGTCGGCTTCGGATCGCCCACCGCCTTCCGGGACGGGTTCCGCCGGCTGGTCGGCACCAGCCCCCAGGCCTACCGCCGGGCCTTCCGTGACGCTGTCACGCCTCCCGGGTAGGGAGCGCGTCGAAGACGGCGGGCCGCTTCTCCGTGCGCGCGGTCAGCGCCTCCGCGAGCCCTGGGCCCTCGAAGGCGATGTCCATCCGGCGGAGCGTGTCGGTCAGCGCGTCGTCCTGAGAACGATCGAGGTCCAGGTAGACCTGTTCCTTGATCATTGCCAGCGAGAACGGCGAGCAGTTCTCGACCAGGTCCTTCGCGTAGGCGACCGCGGCCTCCAGAACGGTCCCGTCGGGGACGACCTGCTGGACGAGCCCGAGCTTCGCAGCCTCCTGGGCGCCGATGGTCCGCCCGGTGAGAAGCAGGTCCAGCGCCGGCTGGAGGCCGATGGCCCGTGGCAGCAGCCAGGAGACGCCGTACTCCGCCGCGAGACCGAGCCGGGAGAACGCGGTCGCGATCTTGGCTGACTCGGCGGCGATCCGGATGTCGCTGCCCATCATGTAGGCGAAACCGATGCCCACCGCGGCGCCGTTCACCGCGGCGATCACCGGCTTGCGCAGGCGCATCGTGAGGGCCGGCAGGTCCTCGCGAGCCGGTACGAACTTCTTGATCGCTTCGGCGCCGTCGCGCAGCACCGCGAGATCGGCTCCGGCGCAGAAGCCCGCGCCGGCACCAGTGACCACGATTGCCCGGACCTGCGGGTCGTCATCCGCCGCACGCAGGGCGGCCGCATAGGCGAGCGCCATCGTGCTGGTCACCGCGTTGCGTGCCTGCGGCCGGTTGAACGTGATGACGCAGACGCCGTCGCGGATCTCGGTCAGGATCTCCTTCTCATCGGTCTCCGCCGTCACCGTGCCCGCCTCCGTCACCGTGCCCGCCTCCGTCATCGTTTGTCGTCGTCCGTGAGCGTAGGCGACCGCGGGCAGGCGATGCGCCCGCTTGTGACATGCCTTGTTCGTGGCGGCCGGGAAACCCCGACCGCCACTTTCTGCTTCTGATCAATTACGTTCCACCCGGTTACCTTCCACCGCGAACCCGGGTGTCACCGCGTGCCTGCGACCGCGCGGACTCGGCGGTGGCGCGTCCGCTGAAGCCGCTCTCGGCCAGCGTGTCCACCCCCTGCTCGTCGGCCCGACCACTGGACCGGAACGCCGCGGCCACCTTCGTCAGACCGGTGACGAGCGCGGCCAGCGCGACCCACAGGACGACGAACGAGTAGGTCGGGTAGTGGTGCGCCGCCGCCCAGAAGGCGATGCCGATCGAGAAGGCACCGATCGCCAGCGGCGCCCACCACGGAGCCCCACCACGCAGGTTCCCGGCAGCCGTGCCGAAGGTCGGGCCACCGCGGTCGACGCGCCGATGCGCGAACGCCGTCGCGATGGCGTGGATTCCCGCGACCAGCAGATACCACGCCACCATGCGGGCCACCACGGTGAGCGTGGGTGCCGGCCATGCGAGCGCGACGATGCCGCCGATGACGAACAGCAGCGCCAGCAACGCATGCGTGGGGCGCCAGTCCGCCGCGGCCGTCATCGCGGCGGCGAGCTCACTGACCGCTGCGACCAGCAGCATGATCCCGAGCAGGATGGCGATCGACTTCCCGGTGGTGAGGCCGAACATCGGTATGGCCAGCGCGAACAGGATCCATCCGATCCCGAGCATCAGCAGCGCGGGACCAGCCTTGGCCGCCAGTCCCGGGCCACCGAGGGCGCCGCTGCCGCCAGCGCCCGTCCGGCCGCCGTGCGCGTGCTCACCACGCAGGTGGTCAGGCTGGTTCTGGTAGGTGCTGTCGGGCGTCCGGGAGCGATCGGCGAAGATCGTCTGGTCGTCCGTACCCGCGTTCGGATGCTCTGCGCTCCCCCTACCCGATGCGGAATCTCCACCTGATCGGGTGGATCGGGTGGAGAAGTCGTCGGGCAGTTCCGGATCGGCGCGCCCGCCGCGTCGTTCACGCCGCGGACCGCCGGCGCCAGTAGATGCACTCATGAAGTCATCCCCTCCAGTGGAGTGGTGGTTGTGCCGCCTGTCCTCCTTCGCGCGTGCTCCTCACGTGTCCTCCGGTCTCTCACGTGCCCTGGGTACGGGCATGTCATACCGTGCGTGACGAGATCGGTCCGATCGGTGCACATGACGGACGTGGTGGCAGGATCGGTTGCCTGCGTCGGTCCGCTGGCACCAACCTGATGACCGGCGGCGTGCCCGGGACTGCAACGAGGAGACGCGATGAAGATCGATTTCACTCTGTCTGACGACATCGCCTCTACCTCGACCACTGCCGCCCGCGTCGAGAAGGAGGGGTACGCCGGCGCCTGGGTCGGGGAGACCCGGCACGACCCGTTCATGCAGTGTCTTCAGGCCGCGACCGCGACCAGTTCCCTGACGGTCGGGACATCGATCGCGATCGCGTTTGGCCGCACGCCGATGACACTGGCGAATCTGGGATACGACCTGGCGCAGTACAGCGAGGGCCGGTTTGTCCTCGGCCTCGGATCGCAGATCAAGCCGCACATCGAGAAGCGCTTCTCGATGCCGTGGTCGCACCCCGCCGCCCGCATGCGTGAGCTCATCCTGGCGATCCGGGCAATCTGGGACTGCTGGCAGAACGGCACAAAGCTGGACTTCCGCGGCGATTTCTACACCCACACGCTCATGACCCCGTTCTTCACCCCCAAGCCGCACTCCTTCGGCCCGCCCCCGATCTACCTCGCCGGGGTGGGACCCGGCATGACCGAGGTCGCCGGCGAGGTCGCGGACGGGTTCCTCGTCCATCCCTTCAGCACCATGCGCTACGTCGAGGAGGTGACGATTCCCGCACTGCTGCGCGGCCGGGCCAAGGCCGGCAAGACCGACCTGGAGGACTTCACGATCTGCGGGCCTTCCTTCGTCACCATCGGCCGGACCGCACAGGAGATGGACCGCGCGGTGGCCGCCACCAAGAAGCAGATCGCCTTCTACGGCTCCACCCCCGCCTACCGCGCCGTCTTCGACATGCACGGCTGGGGCGAGGTGCAGCCCGAGCTGACGGCCCTCTCCAAGCAGGGCCGCTGGGATGACATGGCCGACCTGGTGACCGACGAGATGATGGCCGAGTTCTCCGTCGTAGGCACCCCCGAGGAGGTCGGCCGCGCACTCGGTGAGAAGATCGGCGGCGTCTACG
This sequence comes from Parafrankia sp. Ea1.12, assembly GCF_900465275.1. Lineage (NCBI taxonomy): Bacteria > Bacillati > Actinomycetota > Actinomycetes > Frankiales > Frankiaceae > Parafrankia > Parafrankia sp. Ea1.12. Next base: position 14,756 of record NZ_UBIZ01000195.1, read on the forward strand.
CCCGGACAACGCTCTACGACTCGGGCGGCTCCGACCCGGCGCACTGGCCCGCGGTGCTCGACGCGGCCCGCTGACCCGCCCGGCACGCCCCATCGGGAATGGGTAGCCGTCGCCAGGTGTCCTCCTAGGCGAGCCCCGAGTGACAAAGGGGGATGAGGATGGCCTCGAACTGGGAGCTTGTGCCCCCACCGCCTGCGGAGCCGCCACTGCACCCGCGGCGCGGCATACACGAGCCGACCGCAGGCAGCCCCCCGCGCCGTCCCGGTTCGGTGCGGCGAACGATCACACTCGACTCGCTGCGCCCGGACGGCCCGACCGGAAACCTGATCCTGATCGGCCGCGGTCGGGACCTGGCCACCGGCCCCGAGGGCGCCGCCTCCGTGATCGCCGAGGCGATGTTCCGCTTCGAGATCGCCTTCCAGAGCCGTCGCGAAATCCTGCGCGTCGAGACTGCTCCAGAGGTCCCCGAACTGGCCGGCCTCATCGGCGTGAGCTCCACATCCGGCTTCCGTCGTCACCTGGCCGAGATCGTGCCGGAGCTCCGGGCCACCCATCCGCTGCTTGCCGCGTTGTTCGACGATGCCCCGGTGACCTCGCTCGTCTCCGGCTACGCGACAGCTCGCATGGGCCTCGTTCACGGCGATGGACGGATCATGCTGGCGCAGGCCGACCAATGCGCAGGCTGGGCGCGCGGCGCGACGATCATCAACTCGATCGAGGACGGGAACGGCCCACCCATGGTCACCGGCCCACGGGCGCCGTCCCTGCTGGTGCCCGATGATCCGATGGCATGGCATGCGCTGACCGGACTGCCTCCGCACGGCATGCGGCGGGCCCGCCGCCTTGACCTGCTGCCCGCCGGCGTCGACGCACTGCAGGTGGACGTGCTTTTCCGGGACAGCTACCAGTCCGACAGCGGACCTGAGGCCGTCATCCACGAGTACACGGTGAACGCGCTGCTCGACCCGGAGACAATGACGTTCACCGAGATCGAGTCGACTCCGCGCGCGCTGCCGTGGGTCGAGTGCCCGAGCGCGGCCGCGAGCGCCACCCGGCTGGCTGGCGCCGCAGCCGCAGACGTCCGGCAGGTCGTGGGCACAACCTTCCGCGGTACGTCCACCTGCACGCACCTGAACGACACACTGCGATCGCTCGGCGATGTCCCCGCCCTGGCGGCCATGCTGCCAGGGCGCTCGGCACCGTAGGCGTGATCTTGCGGCGAGTGTGTCGATGGGAGAAGGTGGACGGATTCGGACGGGACACAGTTTCTTCGGGAGTCTTTCGTGGGTAGCCGCAGTTTCGAGATAGACGTGGTCGACAAGGTCGCATGGCTCGTTCTCTCCAGGCCGGAAGAACTCAACACGCTTCAACCGGATTTCTGGCGAGATCTCCCCCTGGCCGTTTCGAAGATTGACCAGGACGGAGGCGTCCGGGTGCTCGTGATCTCGTCGACCGGTCGACACTTCACCGCGGGCCTGGACCTGAATATCTTCGGCGGCACGGAGCTTTTTTCGGACGGAGAGCCGGCTCGTGTCAACATGACCCGCCGCTCGCTTATTCTTCGCATGCAGGGCGCTCTCACTGCGCTGGAACGGGTGCGCTTCCCCGTTCTCGCGGCGGTGCAGGGCGGTTGTGTCGGGGGTGGCCTCGACCTTGTGACGGCCTGCGACATGCGTTATGCCACCGCGGACGCGTTTTTCGTTGTTCAGGAGACAAAGATCGGAATTACCGCCGATCTCGGCACACTGCAGCGACTCCCCAAGATAATTCCGGACGGAGTTGCGCGTGAGCTCGTCTACACCGGTCGTCGACTTCCCGCCGACCGTGCTCTCGCCGTCGGCCTGGTGAACGAGGTCTACCCGGATCAGGAAGCGATGCTGCGCGGTGTACGCGAGGTTGCGGAGGAAATTGCCGCCAACAGCCCAATGGCGGTCTGGGGGAGCAAGGAGATGCTGCTCTACTCGCGCGATCACCCCGTCGCCGACGCCCTGGCACACACGGCAACCTGGCAGGCGGGGGCACTCCAGCCAGTAGACGTTACCGAGTCGATTCAGGCCCGGATGGAGAAGCGCGTCCCGAGCTACCCGGATCTCCCGTCGACCTCGGATACCTGACGGCGCCGTCGTCCGAATCCGAGTGCCCTGTCGAAGTCGTCCTGTACGAGACCGAATCCCTCCTCGTGGTTCGCCTCAGGAGGGTGGGTTGTCCCTGTCGTCGGGTCGGTTGGTGTTGGGTGATGGGTTGGGGTGGTGGTAGGGGTCTGGGTTGATGGTGACGGTGTGGCCGAGGGCGGTGGTCCAGTGGAAGATACCGGGTTCTGGTTGGTGGATTTTCCATTTTCCTTGGTGTCGCATGCGGTGGTGACGGCGGCAGAGGAGCCCGAGGTTTCGGGTCACGGTGGGTCCGTGGTCGGTGTGGGGGATGGTGTGGTCGATATCGCAGTGGATCGCCTGTCGGGTGCAGCCTGGGTGTCGGCATGTCCGGTCGCGGGTTCGGATGTGGCGTGTCTGGGCGGGTGTCGGGTGGCGGCGGTTGGCGACTTCGAGGAGGTGTCCGCGGGGGTCGGTGAGGATGCGCCGCCAGGTTGATCCCGGCCGGTGGGCCATGTCGTGGGCGATGGCGGCGGGGATGCTCCCGATTCCGGGGATCTCGCCTGGGGCTGTGGAGGTGCCGAGCAGGGTGGTGATGGGGACGATGACCTGGATGTCGCAGCTGAGGGGCTGGGCGTGTTGTGTGCGGCCGGTGAGGAGGTCGACGAGTACGTCGGCGCGGATCTGGTCGGTGGTTCTGTTGTCGGCTGTGGTGTTCTGGGTGGAGATTCGGCGGGCGAGTTGGTCAATGCGCTGGTAGCAGGCATGGGCTTCGTCGGCGGGGAGGAAGGCGGTCAGCCTGCTGGCGTTGTCTTCGCTGGTGAGGATCCGAACCCGGCGTTCGGCTTTTCGTGCTTGGGTGCGTGCGGTGGAACCGTCGGGGTCGAGGGTGTGTACGGCGCGTCGGGTGGCGTCGGTGAAGGCTTCTCTGGTGCGGCGGGGGCCGCCGTGGAGTACGTGTTTTTCGACGGCTGCCACGAGGTCGTCGTCCAGGGGTCGTGTGGCGCGTGCGAGGGTGTGGAGTCGTGGGAGGTCGATGCGGCCTTTTCTCAGTTCGTGGAGTGCGTGGGGGAGGCGGTTGGTGATGGTGCGGGCGTGGGACATGTCGCGGGCGGCGGTGATGGGGGAGACGCTGATCTCGATGGCGACGTCCTCGGGTGCGAGCTCGCTGGGCGCTGCGGTGGTTGTGGTGTTGTCAGGTGAGCAGATCCGGGCGAGTGCGGCGAGGTCCTCGATCATTTCTGCCTGGATCCAGCCCAGGAGCATGGCCTTGCTCTGGTAGTTGTCGAGGTGATGGCGGAATTGTTCGGCAGCCGACCCGCTGCCGGAGATCTGGTTGGCCTCCTCGGTTTGTGTGATGGCGATTTCCTGCGCCGTTGTGAAGGTCGGTCTGGTGTCTCCGGTCAGTTCGGCGTGTGCGGCTGCGAGCACGTTGAGGAGGAGTTTCGGGTGCCGCTTTGGCTGCTCTGTATTCGTCTCCGACGTCTGGGGCGGGGTGTGGCTGGGTGTGTGCATGGGGATGACCGCCTGCCAACGCGAGACCGTTTCGAACGTGCGTTCGACTCTAGGTGAGGTTGGTGCGGTCAGGCAAGCGTGCTCGTTGACGAGACCACAAATGTGTCTCCTGCGCTCGCGGGGAGGTCCCCGGGCTGTGTGAGCGCGCCGGCGAGATGGTTCTCGCCCGTCTCATCGCACCCCGCTATTGGTGCCCCGACCAGGTATTTTTCCCGGCGGAGGGACCGGTCCGGACGCGGTGCGCGAAGGCTGTCGGTCGGCCCGGCAAGGCGGTTGACCGGATTGGGTGGTCCGCGTAGCGTCGTCGCGGACGGTGATTGTCGGCGGGTGTCACCGTCACATTGACGGCAGGGCTAAATGTCGTCGAATCTATAAATGAATTCGAGGGTTATCAAATAAACAGTGCCTGGATGGTTGGGTGGGTTCCGGTGTCGCGGGATTCTCTGCGCCACGTCGGGTTCGTGGGCCGGCCAGAGTTGAGGGCGGAGTGGTCGGTGCGACTTTTCGGGCCGAGTCACACCGCCGTCGCCTGCGATCACACCCGCACTTCGGCCATCCAGGAGATCATGCCCTGGGTGGCCGCGCGGTGATCGCGGCTGGGTCGGCCGATGGCGGCCCAGCCGCGATGCACCCCAGCTGCTGGGAACGGCGACTTACCCGGTCAGCACCGTCCGCCGTTACTGCAGGTCGGTCCGTCCGGCTGCGGCTCGAGGTCCTCGAGGTCCTCGAGGGCGCGGGTCGGGGCGGGCAGATCGTGCCTCACCGTCACACGCGATCCGTCGAAGCTCAGCAGGCCGGAGATCGGGATACTTTCGGGGAGCGGATCCTCGTACGACCAGGCGACGTCCTCCACGACGACGTCCCCGACGATCGCCGACCAGTAGGACGCGGCTCCCTTGTAGGGGCAGTAGGTCGTCGTCGTGCTCGGGCGGAGAAGTCCCATGTCGACCTGCTGGCGGCGAACGTACAGCCGTGGTGCGAGCGCGGACTCGTACAGGGCAACGGTGTCCGAGGTGTCGACGAGGACCGCGTCGCCGACCTCGACGCGCAGGCGCCGAGTCGAGCGAAGGCAGTCGACCCGGTGGTAGGGGTTGCGCGGATGCCCGAGCATCCGTTCCTCTTCTTCCCACCATTCGTCGACAGCGTCCCATGGAACCCGTACGTGTCCTGCGACGGCGGGCTCGGGTTCGGATGCCACAGTCACCTGGACATCCTCGGAGGGGAACGCATAGGTCGGAGGTTGTCCCGGTGCATGAACCAGCAGCACTCGCTCGCTGTCGATCACGGTCCGACCGTCGGAACGGCCGCGTACCCGACGTTGGAAGGGCTCGACGTAGACAAGCGGTGTCGGGAGAGACGCGCTGAAGCGGCCGGCTGGCCGCGTGGACAGGGGGCCTCGTCCAGTCGTGAGACTCATAGCGCGGTCCTGTCGTCGACCGCGCGCCCGTCATTCCTGAAGCCCCGCATCATGGCGTCGACGGTGAACGACGAGATCAGTGCATCGGCCTCGTCGTAGACCCGGCATTCGGAATGGGTCATTCCGTCGCCGGCGAAGGTCGACAGATGGTGATAGCGCATCCAGTGGTCGGCCCGGACATTGGAGTGAAAGGAGATGCCAATCGCGTTGATCCCCATCGACAGCGTGCGATGGGCCTGGTTCTGGCCGACCCCCTCATGCGGGCGCAGGGCGGCGGCGATGGAGATGTGCCCGGTGAACTGGGCGAGCAGCCCGGCCTGTAGGCACGGGTCGTCCGGCACCGTGCGGAACCGGACCCATGTGTCGATGACCGGAGGACCCACGGGCGCGGCCGGGTCGTCGGTGTACGCCGCGTCGACCATGCGGATGTCGCGTCCGGTCACGGACATGTCGTAGGGCTTGCTGTCGTAGGGGCCTGCGGATGGCGGCGGGGCCGCGGAGTGGCGGACGACGTCCGGTGCGGTGACATCGAGCAGCAGGGTGCCGCTGGCGCGCCGCTTTCCGCGCTGGGAGACGTGTACTGCCAGCGTTGTGAAGCTCCGGCCGGAGCTGAGCTCGTCCACCTCGAACTCGAGAGGTTCGCGCGCGTCCGCTGCCCGGTAGAACACCATGTGCGCCGAGACAACCCGCCGCCCGGGCGCGTGGCGACCGCCGGCCACCACGGCCTGCCCGAGCATCTGGCTGCCTTCGACGACAGGCCGCCGGGGATCAGCAAGGGCCACGCTGACGTATCTGCGGTCGCCGGCCTGGCGGACATTCATGATGTCGATGAGATCTGAGGCGTCGCCCCAGGTGGGGAAGCGTTTGATCGTGCTGTCGCGGGGCTGCTCGCCGGGGAGCTCGTCGACGATCTCCACCCGGACCCGGTCGTGGTCGAAGGCGGCGAAGTCGGTCAGCCACTCCAGGCCGGAAGCCGGCTGGGTGAAGGCCCACAGCGCGTCCCGGCCGTCGACCGTCGTCGTGCTGGCGGGGTCGTGCCAGTCGACGGCGTCGGCGTCGACCTTCCCCTCGAGGGACCACAAGCGTGCCGTGCCCTTCACCGGGCACGACACCGTCCGGCCCTCGTCTCCGAAGGAGTCGAACCGGATGTCGGAGCGTGGAAAGTAAAGGACGGGGACCTGCCCCGGTTCCTGTACCCGGACGGCGGCTGTCGACTCCGCGACCAGGGTGTCACCCCACCACGCTCGGGCCGGGTAGGGGCATGGCTGCCGAGTTAAAGCCGGATCGCTTGCCGACGTCGCGTCGGCCGTTACAGGCTGCACGTCACAGGAAGCTAACACTGTGCCCAGGGTTGGGACGAGGAATCCGGAGTCGAGGGGCATCGGACCCGACTGTTTCGAGCCGTCGGTGGCCGCTCAGTGGGTGCCCGCCGTCGAGGACAGGCGGGTCAGCCACCCGAGGACCAGTGAGTTGAACACCTCGGGGTGCTCCTGATGCAGCCAGTGGCCGCCCGGCAGCACGTGAACCTCGTCGGACGGGCCCGCGGACAAGTCGCGTTCCCATTCGGCCTGGTCGGCGCGCCGTTCCCCGTACACGGACAGCACGGGGCAGGTCCGCTTGGCCAGGTAGTCGTCGCTCTGCTCCCGGCGGCCGAACTGGTCGACATCCAGCCACATGCCGGCGAAGGCCGCCTGGGCCACGTCGACAGGTACGCCCAGCGCGCGTCGTCGGTGCCAGGTCGTCAGGTGCTCGGGGGCGTCGGGGCCAGCCAGCGCCGCGAGATACCTCAGCAGGCGCTCGACCCCGCCCGGCTCGCCGAGGTTCGCCAGCGACCGTGCGGATCTCTCAACGTCAGCTTCGGGCAGGCCGTAGGCGGGCTCCACCGCGACGACGGCGCGGACGAGATCGGGATGTTCCACGGCCAGCGCACTGGCGACCATCGCGCCCAGCGAGTGTCCGACGGCGACCACCCCGCCGTTGCTCGCGGTCACCCCCAACTCGCGAAGCAGGGCCGCGATGTCGGCGGCCAGGATCCGCGGCCGCAGCCCCTTCGAACCGGTGGACCGACCGTGGCCACGCAGATCGACGGCGATCACGCGGTGGCGCCGGAGGAAGGCTGGGATCTGGAAGTTCCAGTCGTGCGAGTCGCAACACCAGCCGTGGACGAGCACCAGGGGCGGGGGTGCGCTGGGCGCTCTCGTCCCGTTCAGGCTCACCGGGCCTGGGCTCTCACCGAGGATCGCGGTCCCGTCCCGGGCCGGATCGTCGGTGAAGAACAGCCTGGTCTCGACCCCGAGGTCGAAGTACGGCATCGGTAGCCCCCGTTCGCTAGACGACGTTCGTTGACAATGGACTCGGGTGAGGACGCCGCGTCCGGCCCTGGAGGGCCTGCGCATGGCACGGACGAAGTCCTGCCAGACCGACGATCCGTGTCCGTCCGATGTTCCCGTGATTCCGCGGTTGTCTCGTCCGCGGGGCCTGCGGCGGCGGGCTGGCATCCTGGGGTGCGTGGACGCTGCCCCGAGGGATTCGACTGTCTCGCGTCGAGCCTCTGCCCGCAGGTACCTCATGTGTCCACCGGAGTACTTCGACGTCACCTATGCCATCAACCCGTGGATGCGCCCCGAGGTACCGACGGACCTCGCCCGGGTACACGCCCAGTGGGAGGCGCTGCGGGCCGTGTATCTGGGGCTGGGCCACCAGGTCGAGTTGGTCGAGCCGGTTCCCGGGCTACCGGACATGGTCTACGCGGCCAACGGCGGCCTGGTCGTCGACGGCATCGCGGTCGGGGCGCGTTTCCGGTACCCGCAGCGGCGGGCCGAGGCTGACCACTACCTCGACTGGTTCCGCGGGGCTGGAATGCGGCGGGTGCACGCCCCGTCGTACGTCAACGAGGGCGAAGGAGATTTCCTGCCGGTCGGCGGCGTTGTCCTGGCCGGGACGGGTTTCCGTACCGAGCCACGTGCGCACGCCGAGGTGGCGGGTGTTCTCGGCCGCAGGGTGCTGACCCTGGAGCTGGTCGATCCGCGTTTCTACCATCTCGACACCGCGCTCTGTGTCCTCACCGAGGACCTTGTCGCGTACTACCCGGCGGCATTCAGCGCGCGTAGCAACGCCCTGCTCCAGGAGACGTTTCCGGGGGCTCTCACGGTGTCCGAGCGGGAGGCAGTCGCGTTCGCGCTGAACGCGGTCAGTGATGGGCTGCACGTGGTGATCTCGGCCGATGCTGTCGGGTTCGCGAGCACTCTGCGTGACCATGGATTCATCCCGGTCGGCGTGGCCACGGATGAGATCCGGCGGGGTGGCGGCGGCGCGAAATGCTGCACGCTGGAACTGCGTCCGGCCGGCTGAGCCTGGCCGACCGAGCTCGGGAGTGCTCACCAAGCGAGACCGCCGCGCCGTTTCGGCGAAGATCGTGCACGTTCCGTGGGCGCGCCGGGCGTGGCAATCAGGACAACTTTCGCCTGATGCGCTGTGGAGGTACTTTCTATCGCGGCATGAAGTACTCTGGAGAGAATCATCGGGACGACGTCGGACAACCTATGACTAAAATTGTTACGATGGTCGCGGCCGTGGACGGCCTGCCGACCATAGAAGAAACAGATGCAATGCTGGTCGAGCTGAACCGGCTTCCACGGGATCCGGTGGTGACCGATCTGATCGACGAGCTGCTGGATTTCCGGTCGCTCCTCGCCGCCGCCGTCTGAGCGGCTGCTCCGAAGCGACCGGAACCCGGCTACGCCGGACGGTGTTTCCGCCCTACCGGGCAGGTGACGCCGTCCGGTGAGACCTCATCGGGTCACTGCTGCGCCCCGAACGGCTGGCCCTGCTGCTGGCTGCCCTGGCCGCCCTGGCCGAACTGGTTGTACTGGCTGGAACCGAGCCGGTCGCGCGAGGCGCCGCCCAGGGCCGAGCCGGCTCCGACAAGCTCCTGGATACGGTTCTCGACGTACCGCTCGCTGTGGTTCGTCTTGTCCGCGATCCGCGCAACGAGGTCGTTGACGCTGGTCGACGCGTCCAGGTCGGCGGTGCTCACCTGACCGAACTGGTCCAGGATGCGGTAGCGGATCTGGCGCCAGTTCTGCCGAAGCTGCTGCTCCACCTGCTGTGCCTGCTGCTGCTCCATGGTTCGGGAGACTCCTTTCAGTCGGGCTTTTTATTTCCCGCTAGGCGGCGCCCATGACGCTACCCCAGAAGCGCTTCCCGGCAAAGTCGAGGACTAATTATGTGGGCTGGTGGCAGGGTGGGTGTGGCGTCCATCTCCGTCGGGCGAATCCTGAATTTCGAGCTGTTCTAAATAGTTCGGATTCTGCGGTCTGGTCGGCGGGTCGCGGGATGTTCGACGGCTTTGTTGCGGCGCGGGCGCGTGCGTCGGCATTGCCGCTCGCCGCCGATCGCGGGAGCGCCGGTCGCGGATGGGGCGGCGGGCGGGCGAACCCGGCGCGATCCCGCACACCGACCGGCGCGGGCGAAACTGCCCGGGCGGAACGGTCCCGGCTGAACGATCCGGGCGGAACGCGGGCCGGCAGAGTGGTCAGGGGGCTGGACAGCGTGCGGCGACAGCCATATCTTCACTAATTGACTGAACAAAGTGGGGTTACTGACGGTGGTCGAAGGGCGGTGGCTTCCCATGCCCCCAGCAGGCTCAGTCCCGCTGTCGGTGCTCGACCTGGCCCCCCTCCCCTCGGGATCCTCGGCGGCCGACGCGCTGCGCAACACGCTCGATCTGGCCCGGCAGGCCGAGCGGTTCGGCTACACCCGCTACTGGCTCGCCGAGCATCACCTGACCCCGGGGGTCGCCTCCGCCGCACCCGCCGTTCTGATCGCCCTGGTCGCAGCGGCGACGGAGAGGATCAGGGTCGGCTCCGGGGCGGTCCAGACCGGGCATGACACGGCGGTGGTCGTCGCCGAGCAGTTCGGCACGATCGCGCACCTTCACCCCGGGCGGGTCGACCTGGGGCTTGGTCGATCCAACCTGGGCCGCTTGGTCGACCGGGCCGCCAAGCCCACGCCGAACGGCACAGCGCAGCCCCTGAACGGCACAGCGCAGCCCCTGAACGGCACAGCGCAGCCGCCGCCTCGACCCTCGGCGCGGGTGGTCGACGGCCTGCTCCTCCCTGAGTCGCCGGCGGTCACCTTCGACGTGGAGCGCCTCGGCCGGCAGTTGCGGCTGGTCGGTTTCCGGGACGGACCCGAGGAGGACTACACCGCGCTGGTCCGCGACATCCAGGCGTTCGTCGGTGGTACCTACCGTGCGCCTGACGGTACGGCGCTGTCCGCGCCGGCCGCGGAGGGCGCAGATCTGGAGATCTGGATCCTGGCGGCGACCGCGGGCGGGAGCGCGCTCACGGCCGCGGCCCTCGGCCTGCCGCTCGGCGCGAATTACCACATCGTCCCGTCCACGGTGCTCGAGACGATCGCGGCGTACCGGGCCGCGTTCCGGCCCGGCGTGCTGAACGAGCCGCGGGTGATGGTCTCCGCCGACGTCGTCGTCGCGTCGGACGACGAGACCGCCCGCCGGCTCGCCAGCGGCTACGGTCCGTGGGTGGCCAGCATCCGCGCGGGCGGTGGCGCCATCCCGTACCCGAGCCCCGGGGAGGTGGCGGCGCGCGGGCTGAGCGACGCCGAGCGGGCACTGGTCGCCGACCGGGTGGACACCCAGTTCGTCGGCTCGCCCGAGACGGTCGTGCGGGGGCTGCGGGTCCTGCGGGACGCCACCGGCGCCGACGAGCTGCTGATCACCACGATCACCCACGATCACGCCGATCGCGTGCGTTCCTACGAGCTGCTCGCCGAGGCCTGGTCCCGGTCGAGCGCGGTGGGCTGACATCGATGACCGGTCCCACCGCCCCGGGCGAGCTGCGGCTCGCCGTCGCGCTCGACGGCTGCGGCTGGCACCCCGCCGCCTGGCGGGAGCCCGACGCCCGTCCCCGCGAGCTGTTCTCCGGCCGTTACTGGACGGAGCTCGTCCAGGAAGCCGAGCGTGGCCGGCTCGACTTCGTGACGATCGAGGACACGCTGGCGCTGCAGTCGTCCCGGTATGACGGCCCGGACGGCCGGGTCGACCAGGTCCGCGGCCGGCTCGACGCTGTCCTGGTGGCGGCCCGCGCCGCGCCGCGCACGCGGGCCATCGGCCTCGTCCCGACGGTGGTCGTGACGCACACCGAGCCGTTCCACGTGGCCAAGGCCGTCGCCACTCTCGACCATGTCAGTTCCGGGCGGGCCGGGGTGCGGGTCAGGGTCCGCGCGGGGCGGGACGAGGCCGCCCATTTCGGCCGTCGTGACCTGCCGCCGGCGCGGCCCGCGGACCTGTTCGACGAGGCCGCGGACTACGTCGAGGTCATGCGCCGGCTGTGGGACAGCTGGGAGGACGACGCCGAGATCCGCAACGTGGCCACGGGGCGGTTCATCGACCGCGACAAGCTGCACCACATCGACTTCGCGGGCCGGTGGTTCAGCGTGCGGGGTCCGTCGATCGTGCCGCGCCCGCCGCAGGGGCAGCCGCTGGTCACCGCGCTCGCGCACGCGGCCGTCCCGTACCGTTTCGCCGCGGGTTCGGTGGACCTCGTCCACGTGACACCGCGCGACGCCGCCGACGCGGCGCGGATCCTGCGCGACCTGCGGGCCGAGCAGGCCGCGGCCGGGCGGCTCGCGGAGTCCCTGCGGGTGTTCGCCGACCTGGTGGTGTTCCTCGACGAGGCTGAGGGCCGGGCCGCCGCGCGCAGGGCCCGCCTGGACGAGCTCGCGGGCCGGGAGTTCCGGTCGGACGCCGCCGTCTTCGCCGGCACGCCGGCCGGCCTCGCCGACGTCCTCGAGGAGTGGGCGGGGGCGGGTATCGACGGATTTCAGCTGCGCCCGGCGGGGGTTCCCACCGATCTGACCGCGATCACCCGCGGGCTGGTGCCGGAGCTCCGGCGTCGTGGCCTGGTTCCGCCCGAGTACGGCGCGGACACGCTGCGCGGCCTGCTCGGGTTCCCCCGGGCGGCCAACCGCTACGCCGCCGCCCCACCCGAACCCGCCGCCACCTGACGCGTCCGTCCTGACCGGGAGGAACCGGATGAGCAGCCCGACCAGGCAGATCCACCTCGCCGCGCACTTCCCGGGCGTGAACAACACGACCGTGTGGAGCGACCCGCGTTCGGGCAGCCACATCGCGTTCGAGTCGTTCGTCCATTTCGCCCGGACGGCGGAACGGGCGAAGTTCGACTTCCTGTTCCTGGCGGAGGGGCTGCGGCTGCGGGAGCAGCGCGGGCGCATCCACGACCTGGACGTCGTCGGGCGTCCAGACACGTTCACCGTGCTCGCGGCGCTGGCGGCGGTGACCGACCGGTTGGGCCTGGCCGGGACCATCAACTCGACGTTCAACGAGCCGTACGAGGTGGCCCGCCAGTTCGCCAGTCTCGACCATCTCTCCGACGGGCGCGCCGCGTGGAACGTCGTCACCTCCTGGGACGCGTTCACCGGGGAGAACTTCCGCCGCGGTGGCTTCCTGGCCGAGGAGCAGCGCTACGAGCGCGCCGAGCTGTTCCTGCGGACGGCCAGCGAGCTGTTCGACTCCTGGCGGGGGGACGAGATCGTCGCGGACAAGGAGTCCGGCGTCTTCCTGGCCGATGCCAAGGCGGGGGCGTTCGAGCACCACGACGCCCACTTCGACATCAGCGGGCAGTTCACGGTGCCGCGCAGCCCGCAGGGCCGGCCGGTGATCTTCCAGGCCGGTGACTCCGACGCGGGCCGGGAGTTCGCCGCCCGGTCCGCCGACGCGATCTTCAGCCGGCACAGCACGTTCGACGCCGGGCAGGCGTTCCACGCGGACGTCAAGCGCCGCCTCGCCCGCTACGGCCGTGCGCCCGAGGATCTCCTCGTCCTGCCGGCGGCGACGTTCGTCCTCGGCGACACCGACGCGCAGGCGCGGGAGCGGGCCGAGGAGGTCCGCCGCCAGCAGGTCAGCGGCGCCACCGCGATCCAGTTCCTCGAGCAGGTGTGGAACCGCGACCTCGGTGACCACGATCCGGACGGGCCGCTGCCCGAGGTCGACCCCCAGCCCGGGGAGAACACCGTCGCCCAGGGCAGGGCGAGCGTGCGGATGTACGAGGACCGGCTGGCCACCGCCCGCCGCTGGCGCGAGATCGCCGAGGCGGGGAAGCTCACCACCCGCGAGCTGGTCATCGAGGTCAGCGGGCGGCAGGCGTTCGTCGGCAGCCCGGCGACCGTCGCGGACACGATCAACCGGTTCGTACAGGCCTGCGCGGCGGACGGGTTCATCCTCGTCCCGCACATCACCCCCGCCGGCCTGGACGAGTTCGCGGACACGGTCGTCCCGCTGCTCCAGGAACGCGGCGTGTTCCGGGCCGACTACACGGGGACGACGCTGCGCGACCATCTCGGTCTCGCCCCGGTACCAGGATGGCCGGTTCACGCGGTCTGAGGCTTTCCTGCGGCAGACCCGGGTAGTGGCCAACAGGGACGGTCGCTGCCCGAGATCGAGGCCGACCTCGGGATGGCGGTGGATCCGGTCACAGGCCGCGACCGGGCGAGAGGATCCCGGTCGGGTCGAACAGGCGCCGCAGCCGCTGCTGCAGGGAGTGGTTCGCCGTCCCGAGCTCCGCGCCGAGCCAGCGGCGCTTGAGCGCGCCGATCCCGTGCTCGCCGGTCACGGTGCCGCCCAGGTCGAGTGCGGTCTGGAAGATCAGGTCGGCGGCCTTCCACGCCTCGGCCGGGATCTCGTCCGTCTCCCCGGCGGGGCCGCCCGCGCCGCCCGTGCGGTCCACGACGATGATCGGGTGCAGGTTGCCGTCGGCCGCGTGGGCGATGGTGAAGATCTGGACACCGGTATCGGCGCCGATCTCGGCGATCCGGGCTGCCGCCCGCGCCAGCCGCGACCGGGGGACGGCGATGTCCTCGATCAGCACCCGGCCGATCCGTTCGAGGGCCGGCAGCGCCGCCCGGCGCGCCGCCAGCAGCTCCGCCGCCGCCGCGTCCGTGGTGTCCGCGGAGCGGCGCACCGCGCGGGCGCGGCCGCGCAGCACCGCCTCGACGGCGTCGGCCTCGTCGCCGGCTCCGGCGCCGTCGGTCTGGACGAGCAGGAAGGCCTGTCCCGAGGTGGCGAGGTCGCTGCCCGTCGCCGCGTCCACGGCCCGCATGGTCGGCCCGTCGAGCAGCTCCGCCATGGCCACCACGATCCCGGTGGCCATGATCTCGGTGACCGCGTCCACGGCGGCGCCGAAGGAGTCGAAGAACGCCGCCAGGGTGACCGTGCGTCGCGGCGCGGGCCGCAGCCGCAGGGTGGCTCCGACGACGACGCCGAGCGTGCCCTCCGAGCCGACGAACAGCCCGGTCAGGTCGTAGCCGGCGACGCCTTTGACGGTGCGCCGCCCGGTGCTGACCAGCTCGCCGTCGGCGAGGACCACGTCCAGGCCGAGCACGGACTCCCGGGTCACGCCGTACTTGGCGCACCGCAGGCCGCCCGCGTTGGTGGCGATGTTCCCGCCGACGGTGGAGATCGCCGAGCTGGCCGGGTCGGGGGAGTAGGTCAGGCCCACCGCCCGCGCGGCCCGGTCCAGGTCGTCGGTGATCACCCCGGGCTCGACGACGGCGACCGCGTCCGCCACCGACAGCTCGCGGATGCGGTTCATGCCGCCGAGGTCGAGGATCACGGCCCCGTCCGGGGCCGCGGCGCCGCCGGCCAGACCTGTTCCGGCGCCCCGTACCGTCACCGGGACCCCCCGGGCGACCGCCTCGCGCAGCACCGCCCGCACGTCGTCGACGGTGTGCGCGAACGCGACGCCGAGCGGCCGCCCCGGCGGATGCCATCCGGAGCGGTCGAGCCGGTGGGCGTCGACGACCGCGTCGTCCTGGCTCCACCGCCCGCCCGGCAGTACGGCCGTGAACGCCTCTCCTGCCGTGAGCCGCCGGTCCGTCATGGCCCGGTGGCGACGGGCCGCTGCGGGTCCGAGGACCAGGCGGACCACGAGCCCGGGTAGAGCGCGGCCTCGATGCCGGCGGCGGCCAGCGCCGCGATCTCGTGCGCCGCGGTCACCCCGGAGCCGCAGTAGACACCGACCGGTTCGCCCGCGCCGGTCGTCCCCAGTGCGGCGAAGCGCTCCCGCAGCCGTTCCGGGGAGAGGAACCGGCCGTGCTCGTCCAGGTTGTCGCCGGTGGACGCGCTGACCGCGCCGGGGATGTGGCCGGCGCGCGGGTCGACCGGTTCGATCTCGCCGCGGAAGCGCTCCGCGGCGCGGGCGTCCAGCAGCACGCCGTCGCGGGCGACCCGGGCCGCCTCGTCCGCGTCGAGGGTGGGCAGGTGACCGGCGTCGAGGACGACGTCACCCGGCTCGGGGACGACGTCGCCGGTCGCCAGCTCGAATCCGGCCTCCCGCCAGGCGCCGAGCGCGCCGTCGAGGATGCGGACGTCCGTCAGACCGGCCCAGCGCAGCAGCCACCAGGCCCGCGCGGCGGCCAGCCCGCCGTTGTCGTCGTACACGACGACTCCCCGGCCGGTCGCCACCCCCCAGCGTCGGGCCGCCCGCTGCAGGTCCTCGACGGCGGGCAGCGGATGGCGTCCCGCGGTCCCGCCCGGCGGGGCGGCCAGCTCGGTGTCCAGGTCGACGTACACCGCGCCCGGCAGGTGGCCGGCCAGGTAGTGGTCCCGCCCGTGCGGGTCGCCCAGCGCCCAGCGGACGTCGAGCAGCACCGGCGCGCGGGCCGTCGTGAGCTCGTCGTGCAGTCGCTTCGCGTCGACGAGGACGTCACCGGCGCGCGGCGCGGAGGCGAGCAGTTCGGCGATGTCGCTCTCGCCCAGGCCACCCGGCCCCAGCCCGCCCCGGGCGGCGAGGGCGATGTGTCGCTGCACGCCCGCGTTCAGCGGGGCGGACGTCCCGTGCAGGCGGGCGAGCAGCGCGATCTCGCCGTTGAGGAAGTCCGATTCCACCGAGGCACCGCGGGCCAGGCTCTGCCACGTCGAGCTGCCCTGGCGCGGATGGCCGGGGATGTCGTGCAGGACGAAGCCGGACAGGTCCAGCCCGGTGTCGCCGGAGAGCAGGTCGGTCACCTCGACCCCGGCGTTGGTCAGCACCTCGCGGGCCTCGGTGACGAGGGTCGCGCCCAGCGTCTCGCGGGCCTTGCCGGGCGGGTAGACCGCGTCGAGGTTGTAGGCGAGGTTCCCGAGCAGTTTCCCGGCCTTCCACCGTTCGACGTCCGGGACGACCTTCACGCCGAACTGCGCGCGGCGCAGGTCGGCGGCGATCCGCGTCGCCGCCGCACTCTCGCCCCGCGGTGCGCGCCCCAGGTAGAAGGCGCCGGCCAGGGGAGCGGCCGGCGAGACCACCTCGCCGGGCGTCGAGTAGGACGAGGGGATGATCACGACCGCGTCGATGACGGTGTCGAACCTGCGCAGCGCGGTGCGGGCGTTCTCCACCCCGTTCTGCAGGAGCAGGATGGGCAGCTGCTCGGCGGCGGTGCCACCCGGGCGTACCGGCTGCCACGCCCACTGGGCGACCAGGGCCTCGGTGTCCTGGGACTTGGTGGCCAGGACCAGCACGTCGCCGGGGAGCAGGTCGATCTCGTCCGGACCGCCGACGGCGGGGAGGGGGAGGCGCCGGTCGGAGTCGGGCCGGATGTAACGCAGGCCGCCGGCGCGCAGCGCCTCCAGGTTCGCCCCGCGGGCGACCAGGACGGCGTCGATGCCCGCGCCGTGCAGCTGGGCGGCGACGGTTGCCCCGACGGCACCCGCTCCGATGATGACGTATCTGCTGGTCATTCCGTCTCCTCAGGTCGAGGTGCCGCGAGCGCGGCGGCGAATCGCTGGCCGGGGATCGCGCCGAGCAGTTCCCGGGTGTGGTCCTGAGCCGGTGCGGCGAAGACGTCGGCGGCGGGGCCCTGCTCGACGACCCGTCCGGCGCGCAGCACCGCCACGTGGTGCGCGAGCCGGGCGACGACGGCCAGGTCGTGCGAGATGAAGAAGTAGCTCACGCCCAGGTCCTGCTGCAGCTGGCTGAGCAGCCGCAGGATCTGGTCCTGCACCGACACGTCGAGCGCCGAGACCGGCTCGTCGAGGAACACCAGTTCGGGTGCCAGCGCGAGCGCCCGGGCGATCGCCACCCGCTGGCGCTGGCCGCCGGAGAGCTCGGTCGGGCGGCGGTCGCGGAAGTCCCGCGGCAGCGCCACCTGGTCGAGCAGTTCGCTCACCCGCGCCTGGCGGCTCGCCCGGGTGCCCACCCGGAACGACACGAGCGGTTCGGCGATCGACTCGGCGACGGTGAAGCGCGGGTCGAGGGAGGAGAACGGGTTCTGGTGGACGAGCTGGAACCGCCGCCGCAGCGGGCGCAGCGCGGACCAGCCGGCCTCGGTGATGTCCGTGCCGTCGAGCAGGACCCGACCGGTCGTCGGGGCCTCCAGCCGCATCGCGATCCGCAGCGCGGTGGTCTTGCCGGATCCGGACTCGCCGACGAGGCCGAGGGTCTGCCCGCGGCGCACGGTCAGGCTCACGTCCTCCAGCGCCCGGAAGGTGCGCGCGCCCCCTCTCGTCCGGGGCAGGGTGAAGTCCTTGGTGACCCCGTCGAGGCGCAGGATCTCCGGCGCGGTCCGCACCTCGGTGAACCGCGGGACGACCTGCCCCGCGCCGGACGGCGCGGGAGCGGCGCCGATCAGCCGCCGGGTGTACGGGTCGCACGGCGCGAGCAGGACCGTCGCCGGCTCACCCCGCTCGACCACCCGGCCGTCCCGCAGGACGACGACGTGGTCGGCGCGGTCCGCGGCGACACCGAGGTCGTGGGTGATGATCAGCAGGGCGGTGCGGGTCTCGCTGACCAGCCGGGCGAGATGGTCGAGGATCCGGCGCTGGACGGTCACGTCGAGTGCACTGGTCGGCTCGTCGGCGACGATCAGCCGCGGACGGCCCGCCAGCGCGATGGCGATCAGCACCCGCTGGCGCATGCCGCCGGAGAGCTGGTGCGGGTACTGCCGCGCGCGCAGGACGGGTTCGTCGAGGCCGGCGCGTTCGAGTGCCTCGACCACCGCGGCGGACAGCAGCCGGCGGTCGACGCCGCGTCGGCGCGCCGCCTCGGCGACCTGTCCGCCGACGCGCATCGTCGGGTTCAGCCCCACCATCGGGTCCTGGGGGATGAGACCGACGACCGGGCCGCGCAGTGCCCGCAGAGTGCGCTCGCCGGCCCGGGTGACGTCGGCGCCGCCGATCCGGATCGTGCCCGCGGTGATCCGCCCGTTGGCGGGCAGCAGGCCGAGGACGGCGTTGGCCGTGGTGGTCTTGCCCGATCCCGACTCACCCACCATCGCGACGGTCTCACCGGGGGCGATGACGAGGTCGAGGTCGGTCACCGCGGGATGGGCGACACCGGAGCGGTCGAGGTAGGCGACGCCCAGCCCGGCCAGCTCCACGACGAACCCGCCGTCCGTGCCTGCCACCGGTACCGGCGTTGGGGTCGGGGTCGGGGTGGGCGGGTTCACTGCCACCGTCGCACCTCCTCCAGGGTCCGGGCGATGTGGTTCAGGCTGAACACGACCAGCCCGACGAACAGGCCCGGCAGCAGCGACAGCCAGGGGCTGGTGATGAGGTAGTTGCGCCCGCTGGATATCAGCGTGCCCCATTCGGCGGCGGGAGGCGCCGCCCCGAAACCGAGGAAGCTCAGCGCGGAGATCGCCAGCACCGCGGTGCCGAAGTCGAGGACGGCGAGTACGGCCACCGGACCCCACGAGTTCGGCAGCACGTGCCGCAGCAGCACCCGCCCCCAGGACGCCCCGCCGGTCCGGGCGGCCTCCACGTAGGCCTGACCGCGGACCCGGAAGACCTCTGCTCTGGTGGTGCGGGCGAAACCGGGTGCGATGCCGACACCGACCGCGATCGCGACGGGCAGGGTGCCGAACCCGATCGCGGTGACGATCGACAGCGCGAGCAGCAGCGCCGGGATCGCGAGCAGCACGTCGACGAGGCGCATGAGCACGCTGTCGACCCAGCCACCGGCGAACCCGGCGACGACCCCGATCGCCAGACCCGCCACGGCGGCGACGAGCACCGCGCCACCGGTGGCCCTGATCGTGAGCGTCGAGCCGTGCACGACCCTGGAGAACAGGTCGCGGCCGAGTTCGTCGGTGCCGAAGAGGTGGTCCAGCCCCGGGCCGCGCAGCTTCTCGGCCGGCGAGGTGGCCGTCGGGCTGTGCCAGGTGAACAGGCCCGGCAGCAGCCCCGAGACGACGACCAGCACGACGAACACCAGCGCCAGCAGGAATCCGGGCCGGCGCAGGTAGGGCCGTGCCGCCTGGAACGGCGCGGCGCGGCGCACGGCGGCGGACGACCCGGACCGGCTCCCACCGGCGACGAGAGTGTTGTCAGTCATCGGTACCGCCTAGACGACCCGCGGCGTGTGCGCCACCCGCGGGTCGAGCAACGAGTAGAGCAGGTCGACGAGCAGGTTCACGGCGACGAAGATCGCGGCCGCGACGATGACGACCGCCTGGACCACCGGCACGTCCTGGGCGAGGACCGACTGCTGCGCCAGCCGGCCCACCCCGTCCCGGGAGAACACCGTCTCGACCACCACGGAGGAGGTGACCGTGTAGCCGACGAGCAGGCCGAACAGGGTCAGGCCCGGCAGCAGCGCGTTGCGGAACGCGTGCCGGAGCTGGATGCCCGCGCGGCTGAGCCCCTTCGCCCGGGCCGTCACGATGTAGGGCTCCTGCCAGATGTCGCCGAGGCTCTTGATGAGCACCTGGGCGAGGATCGACGCCCCGGGCAGCGCCATCGTGATCCCGGGCAGGACCAGGGTGCGCCAGCCGTCGGTGCCGGTCGCCGGGAACCAGCCGAGGGAGAAGGCGAACACCTGGATGGCGAGCAGCCCGACGAAGAACGTCGGCAGCGACACCCCGACGGCCGGCAGCCGGGTCAGCAGCGACCGCGCCGGGCGCCACTGGACGTAGGTCGCCAGGTAGGCCAGGCCCACCCCACCGACCAGCACGATCGCGATCGAGAACGCGGTGAGCGCCAGGGTCGAGGGGAGCTGGTCGGCCAGCAGGCTGCTCACCGTGACGTTCTGGGTGAGCGAGTCCCCGAAGTCCAGGCGCAGGGCCCCCCACATCCCCTGGAAGTACTGGGTGATCACGGGATCGTCCAGCCCGTACCGGGCCTTGAGCGCCGCGAGCTGCTCGGGTGGGACCTGGTCGGCCTCCACGCCGCCGGCGGACAGCTGCAGGGCGATCGGATCGCTGGGCAGGACGTGCAGGATGACGAAGGTGACCGTGTAGGCCGCCCAGAGCACCACCAGTGCCTGGGCGACCCGTCCGGCGAGATATCTCGGCATCGTCGTGGCCGACGCTAGCTGGTCAGCCAGAGGTCGTTGGCCCGCAGGAAGCCCTCCGACGTCCAGGCGAAACCGTGCACGGTGTCGGACAGCCCGACCACCTGCAGCCGGTCGTAGAGCGGGAACACGACTCCCTCGTCGATCAGCAGCGTCTGCAGCTCCTCGTAGGCGGCGCCGCGCTCCTCCGGGTCGGCGGTGGTCAGCCCGCGGGCGAACAGTTCGCTGATCTTCGTCGCGGTCTGCGGCTCCTCGCCGTACCTGGAGGCGTAGTGCGGTGCCGCCGCGCTGTCGAGCATGGCGCCCAGGACGCTGGGGTCGCCCCGGGTCAGGTAGCCGGGCGTCAGGTCGTAGTCACCGGCGGTCGCCTGTGGGATGGCCTGTGCCTGCGTGACGACCTTGATCTGCAGGTCGATGCCGACCTTCTTGAGCTGGTCCTGCAGCAGCTGGTCACCGGCGCTCGCCGCGGGGGTGAGGTAGGTGAGGGTCAGCTTGCGGTCGCCGGAGTGGCGGTAGCCGTCCGAGCCGGGCTTCCAGCCGGCCTCGTCCAGCAGCTTCGCCGCGCCGTCCGGGTCGTGGCCGAGCTTCGCCGAGAGGTTCGCCGCGTACGGGGTCGTCGCGTCGTAGGGGCCCTGGACGACCGGGTAGCCCTCCCAGAAGACGGTGGAGGCGTAGCTCCCGCGGTCGATCGCCTTGTTCAGCGCCTGGCGCACCAACGGGTCGGACAGCGGGCGGTCACCGGTGATGTTGGGGAACAGCAGGCCGGAGATCCCGGGCAGGGAGCGGGTCTCGATGGTGCCGCCCGCGGCCTTGACGACCTCCTGGTCGGCGGAGCTGATCGGCAGCCGCGGCCAGGCGATGTCGATGGCCTTGCTGGTCAGGCTGCCGACCCGGACGCTGTCCTCGGCGATGTAGCTGACCTCGATGCCGTCGACGTGGGCCGCGCCGGTGTTCTCGACCAGCTCGCTGGGCCAGGCGTAGCCGTCCCGCCGGTGCAGCTTGATCTCCTTGCCGGCGGTGTAGCTGTCGAGCTCGAACAGGCCCGAGCCCACCACCTTCCCGGTGCAGCGGTCCTCGGGGGTCTCCTTGTATGTCTGCGGCGAGAGGATCGCCAGGGTCGTGGTGGACGTCGCCTGCAGGAAGGCGGCGTTCGGCGTCGAGAGCTTCACGGTGACGGTGCGCGGGTCGACCACCGTCGTCGACTCGTAGCCGGCCAGGAGGGAGAGCCCGAGCGGCGACTTGGCGCCCAGCTCGTGCACCCCGTCGTAGGCGGTCTTGACCGCGTTCGCGTCGAGCGGGGTGCCGTCGCTGAACGTCACGCCGTCGCGCAGGACGAAGGTGTACTCGGTGGCGTCCGGGTTCACCTTCCAGCTCTTCGCCAGCCAGGGCACGATCTTCCCGGTCTCGGGGTCCTGGTCGGTGAGCGAGTCGGCGAAGTTCCGGTTGATGCTGCGGGTCTCGATCACGTAGACCTGGTTCGGGTCGAAGCAGCTCTGCAGGCTGCTCCAGAACGCGATCTTCAGGGTGCCGCCCGGTACCGGGGTCCCGGTGTCCGTGCCGCCGTCTCCACCGGACCCGCCGCCCCCGCACGCCGCCAGGGTGGCGGAGGCGAGGACGGCTGCCGCGGTGAGTCGCCGCGTGGATCGGCGGCGGCGCGAGGTGCTCATGGTCAGGGTGCTCCTCTAGCGATGAGCTCAGGTAGTGGTGATCTCAGGACGTTGGGGATCCTCGGAACCTGTGCAGGGCGGGAGGAACCGGTCGGCGTGACCGGACGGTCGTTCAGCGCGCGAGCGCGTGGCGGCCGGCGACCAGCAGCGCGGTGTCCTCCTGCGGCGGGTGGACCCGGGCGCACAGCACGTCCCGAAGGTGGCGCTCGAGTGGGTTGTGCCTGGTCAGCGCGGGATTGCCGATCGCGGCGACGGCTGTCTGCACCGCCGTGACGGCGGCCCGGACGATGAGCGGCTTCGCGAGCACCAGACGCTGCGGGGGGATCGACTCACCGGCGTCGATGCGGCGGCCCAGCCCGAAGGCGAGCTCCTCGGCCAGGACGAGCTGGGCCTCGATCTCCCCGGCCACGGCCTGGATGCGTTCGGTGGTGGCGATCGGACGTCCCAGCCCGGTCGGGACGCGCTCCTGGGCGAACCGGGCGAAGAAGTCCCGCGCGGCCCGGGCGACCCCGACGTACAGGGCGGACGCTCCCAGCGCCACGCCGGCGAACGCCGCGTCGCCCCGGTGCTCCGACGCCGGCGCCCCCTGGAAGTTCTCGGCCGGGATCTCCACGTCGGTGTAGATCGCGTCGTGGGTGCTGCTGGCCCGCAGGCCGAGATGGTCCCAGGTGCGCTCGATCCTGATCCCGGGGGAGTCCCCGGGGACGATCGCGTGGCCCTGCAGCGGATCGGCGTCGTCGGTCGCCGCCCACACCAGGTGGTAGCTCAGCCCCTCCGAACCCGTCGCATAGCCCTTGTGCCCGTTGAGGACCCAGCCGGACGCCGTCCGCCGGATCGTCGTGGCCGGCAGCCCGCCGCGGACCGGCGCGCCCAGCTCGTGCTCGGCGCGGATCGCGTTGATCAGCACCGGCTGCTCGAGGGAGTCGCGGACGACCTTGCGGTAGAGCTCGTCGGGCCACCACGGGTCCTTGCTCTGCAGGGCGTGCTGGAACACGGTCATCGCGGTGATCAGGGCGACGGACGGGTCGCCCTGCCCCAACGCCCCGAACACCCGGATGCTGTCGACGGAGCTCAGGTCGGCGCCGCCGTAGCGCGGGGCGATGCCGAGGCGCAGCAGGCCCGCGTCGTGGACCACCCGAAGGCCCCGCCAGGGGAACTCGGCCGAGCGGTCGTGTTCCTCCGCGGTGGCGGCGAGCTGGGCGGTCACCGCGGCGAGGGCGTCGTCGGTGACGTCCACCGGCGGGAGTGCCGACCGCGCGTCGACGGTCGGCGTCGTCGTACCGAGCTCGATGGTCATGGCGTTCCTCCGCGGCGCGGGACGGGCATCGTCGGCGTGGACGTGGGAGTCGTCATGCCCAGCTCGTCCACTCGGCGATCCGGGGGAGCGCGGCGGCCGGGGCGGCGAGCCCGGCCGGGCCACTCTCCGTCTGGGGAAGGGCCCGAAGCCGCTCGAGGAACAGGACGATGACGGCCGCGGCGGTGCGGTGCGTGGCGTCGTTGAGCGCGTCGTGTCGGCCGCCGGCGATGGTCACGAACTCCGCGGACGGCGCCTTCGCGACGCTCGCCCTGGCCGCCCGCACCGGGCTGACCAGGTCGGCGTCACCATGGACGGCGAGCACCGGCACCCGTACCAGGCCCAGGTCGGCGGCGGCGAGCCAGCCGGCGGGCACCGGGTCCAGCAGCGCGCCGCGCCGAACCCGCGGGTCGTTGCTCAGCCGCGACTGGTGGGTGGGGCAGGCGGTGCGCTCGGCCAGCTCGTTCTCCCAGGAGTCCGCCCGGGCCGGCCCGTTGTCCCCGGCGCCGCTGTCCGCCGGCTCGCCGGCGGTGGGCAGGCCGGCCAGGATGACGCCGTCGACCTCGTTGCGCGCGCCGGTTCCGGTCGCCGCGAGGGCCGCGACGAACGCGGCACCGGCGTCGGAGCCGGCGAGTACCCGCGGGCCGGGCAGGTCCGGGTCGTCGAGCAGCTCGCGGACGCGGGCCCGGGCCCCGTCCTCGTCGCTGGTCGCGTCGGCGACCACCCTGACCTTGTACCCGTCGGCCGCGATCCGGGTGCCGAACCGCTCGTAGACACCAGGGTGCTCGCCGCGGCCGGCGACCAGGATCACCGTGCCGCGCGGGGCCACGGGCTGCGGGTTGTCCCACCCGGCCACCGCGTTGGCCGGGGCGTCCTGGACGACTTGGAAGGAGGTCATCGCTGAAGTCCTGTCGTGTGCGGTCGGGTGGCCGCCGCGGACGTCGATCCGCGGGCGGCGCGTGGCGTGGTGAGTTGGGGCATGCCCCGCCCACGCAGCCGGATCTGACGGCGCGGGGTGGATACCGGGGCGCCGGCCTGTGCCCCGAGGGGTACGTCAGGCGACCGCGGCCGCGGGGCCTCGGTGCCGGGCCGAGAGGCAGGAACCGGCCCGCCGGGACCGGCCCGGTCTGCCGCCGTCCCGACCGCGCGGCGCGGACGCGCGGGCGGTCAGTGAGCGCGACAGCAGGCCGAGGCGAGGGTTCCGTAGTCGACGAAACGTCGGCGGGTGAGGACCCGCGGCGCTGCCGCGACGCCCGCCGGGTGCCGGCCGGTGGCACTCGCTCGTCCCGGCGCGCTCCCGCCCACATTCCCCAGCATGTGCATCAGGATGGTTGGAAAATCGGGCAGTGTAAAGCCGCCCCGAGTGATCAAACTGATCGCAAAACGTGATAGATCACATAGAATGGCTGCCGTGTCCAACACGCTGGATCTGACGGCGCTGCGCAGTCTCGTGGCCATCGCCGACTGCGGTGGATTCCGCCGCGCGGCCGAGGCGTTGTGCATCTCCCAGTCGGCGGTGAGCCAGCACGTGCGCCGGCTGGAGAAGGTGGTGGGCCGGCCCCTGGTCGAGCTGGTCGGCCGCGGCTCCCGGTTCACCCCCGACGGCGAGCTGCTGCTCTCCGCCGGGCGGCGCATCCTCGCCACCCACGACGACGCGCTGGAGCTGCTCGGAGTGGGCGCGTCCGTCCTACAGCGCCTGATCACCGTCGGCTCGACCGAGCACGCCGCCGACCACCTGATCCCCCGGGTGATGGCCGTGCTCACCGAGCAGTTCCCGGACGTCGAGGTCAGGTTCCGCCTCGACCGCGGCGTCCGGCTCGCCCACGCCCTCGACCGCGGCACGCTGGACGTCGCCGTCCTGGTCGGGACGGGCGGCAGCCCCGCGGGGCGCCCGGCCGGGCTGCTCCCGCTGGCGTGGTACTCGGCCCCCGGCTGGCTCGTCCCGCCGCCGGACCGCCCGCTGCCCCTGGTCGCGGTCGACGACCCGTGCACGATCCGAACCCAGGCCCTGACGACCCTCGCCCGCGCCGGCCGGGTCGCGTCGGTCGTCGGCGAGTCCGGCTACCTGGCCGGGGTTCTGCACGCGGCGCGGGCCGGCGTCGGAGTCGCCCTGCTGGCGGACGTCGGCCCGCCGCCGCAGGGCCTCGAGCGGCGGGCCGACCTTCCCGCGGTCGACCCCGAGCCCATGCAGGTCCGGCTGCGCCGCGGAGCCTCCCCACGGCTGGCCAGCCTCATCGCCGACGCGGTCGCATGCACCCTCGCCGCCGGCCGCGCCCCCGCCTGACCACCCCCGCGGGCCGCTCACGGTCGCAGCGGGATGGCGAATCTGCCAGGTCGAGGTGGCCGGGGTGGTGGAAGTGACTGCTAGGAAACCGGTTCCAGGACGAAGACGGGGATCACCCGGTCGGTCTTTTTCTGGTAGTCCGCATAATCGGGCCAGACCGCTATGGCGCGTTCCCACCACAGCGCCTTCTCGTCACCGGTCACCTCGCGGGCGATCATGTCCTGGTTGACCGTGCCGTCCCGTAGCTCGACCCGGGGGTGGGCGAGGACGTTGTGGTACCAGACGGGATGCTTGGGCGCACCGCCGAGCGAGGCGATGATGGCATAGCGGCCGTCGTGCTCGACCCGCATCACCGGGCTCTTTCGGATCTTGCCCGACTTCGCGCCCAGGGTGGTGACGATGACCACGGGCACACCGCGCAGCTCGGTGCCCTTGGTCCCGCCGGAGCTCTCGTACTCCTCGACCTGCTTGCGTACCCATTCGGCCGGACTCGGTTCGTATTCACCAGTGAGAGGCATGCCGCGAGTCAACACCGGTGGGCCCGGCGCCATGCCCGAGGGGGCGGGTGTCGTCCACCGGCGATGCCGGTTCCGGGTCCGGACGGCGCACGAGGCGCCTAACGTCGTTCCGACCGGCGATCGAGCATGGGGGCTTGCCGAGGCATGAGCGACAGCACGGGCACAAGCGACAGCGCGGGCACAGGTGAAAACGCGGGCACAAGCGACAGCGCGGGCACAGGTGAAAACGCGGGCGCGAGCGGCGAGGCTGGCATGGTCTCGAAGTGGGTCGACCTGGACGGCCCCGTGCACTACGCGGAGTTCGGCGCGCCCGGAACCATCGGCGGGAGCCCGCCGGTGGTGTGCGTCCACGGCCTCGGCGGGTCGTACACCAACTGGCTCGCGCTGGCACCCCTGCTCGCCTCGACGTCCCGCGTGCTCGCGCCCGACCTCGCCGGCCACGGCCGCACCCCGCTCGGCAACCGCGGTGCCGACGTGTCGGCGAACCACCTCCTGCTGGACCGCTTCCTGGCCGAGGTCGTGGGGGAGCCGGTGATCCTCGTCGGGAACTCGATGGGCGCTCTGATCAGTATGCTGCAGGCGGTCCGTCGCCCGGAGTCGGTGTGCGGGCTGGTCCTGCTGGATCCCGCGCTGCCGCTGCGCCGCGGCGGCTGGCCGGAGCCGCTGGTCGTCGCGTCGTTCGCCGCCGTGGTCCTCCCGGGACTCGGGGCGTGGGCGCTCGCCCGGCGCCGCGCCCGGGTCGGCCCCGCCGGCATCGTGGCCCAGACCCTGCGCCTCTGCGCGACGGATCCCGCCCGGATCCCGTCCGTCGCGGTCGAGGCACTGGTCGACCTCGGCCACGAGCGGGCGGGCATGGACGGGGTCGAGCGCGCCTATGTCGCCGCCGCCCGGTCCGTGGTGCGCCGGGTCGTCCGCGGCGGCCCGCTGCGGCGGCTGATCCGCCAGGTGGACGTCCCGACGCTGCTCGTGCACGGGTCGGACGACCGGCTCATCCCGGTGGCGCTGGCCCGGGACGCCGCCGGCCTGCGTCCCGACTGGCGGCTGGCGGTCGTCGCCGGCTGCGGGCACCTGCCCCAGCTCGAGGACGCGGCCGGGACGGCCGAGCTCCTGACGGGATGGTGGGAGCAGACGGGGGACGCCAACGGCGGCGCGCGGAAAGCAGTGGTGTGAGGCCGCGGAACTGACGGGCCGAGGATCGGGTCTGGCCGGCCGAGGGGCTGTCGTGTGGGTTTTCTCGCATCGCCCCGGCTGTTCCGCCCGACGCCGCCGGGCCCGGTGACGTGATGCCGGTCGCATCTTCCCCTGTGGCGACTGGTAATCAGCGCCTCGAGCCGGGCCCGGTGACCTGTCGCGATCACTGTCTCGACCGCTTTGAAGCAACGGAGAGACAATCATCGGATCTTCCGGATGACACGGCGGGTCACATCGGCCCGCGCGGAAGCGTGGCGGGAAATTCGGCGGGATGTGCTGGTGCGCAGACATAGCGGTGCCAGGCCCTGAGTCGCACGCCCGTGTGCGGCCGGCGGCCTCCCCGTCTCTGCCGCAGAACGTGACTGTCGGGGGGGTCGAGAAGATGCGATCATTGTTCGTATGTAGTCTTTGACTACAGAAAGTCTTCTGCTTCACATGGAGAGATTCATTAAGGGCTATGGTTGGCCATAAATTGTTCTGACGAAGTTGGTTCATCGCTTCCCGCTGTGTGCCGGCCACCTTGCTCCGGTGTGCTTCGGTAGGTCACCTAGCCGGCCGGTCGGCTAGGCAGCCAGGCCCGTCCGGGGGCAGTCCAGTGGTCGGTATGTTCGCCATGTCATCCGTTCGGCCTTTGTGTTCCGGATCGGTGCTTCGTCCTGATCGATACCTGTTTCGGGTGTTGATCGGCGGCGGCATGGTTGTCGCCGGAACACGAGTGACCCGGTTCAGTCGCCTGTGGGCGGCGCGGGCGTGCCTGGGCATGCGGCCACCGATTGTCGCCATGTCGCCGAATGTCGTGGAATCTGGAAGGTGGCTTTGTGCTGGTATTTCGTACGAGGTTGCTCGCCGCGGCGCTCGTGACGGCCGCCCTGGCGGCGGCCTGCGGCTCCAGCGAGTCCTCCGGCGTGGACGCGGCGGCGTCGCCCTGCGCTCCCGGAGTCACGGACGACGAGGTCAACGTCGGTATTATCTACCCGGACACCGGTGTGCTCTCGGCACAGTTCACCGGCTACCGGTTCGGCGTCGAGGCCCGGTTCGCCGAGGCGAACGCCGCCGGTGGCGTCGGCGGCCGGCAGATCTCGACGATCTGGCGGGACGACGAGTTCGACTCCGCCGGCAACCTGCAGGCGGCCCGCGAGCTTCTCCGCGAGAATGTGTTCGCGGTTCTCGAGTACACCGCGCATTCCGAACAGTCCGCGCCGCTGTTGCACGACAAGGGAATTCCGGTGGTGGGCGTCGCGGACCAGGCCGCGTGGGCCGACAACGACAACATGTTCCCGCTCGCGTATCAGGTCGACGACACCGACGCGACCAGCACTCTCGGAGATTTCGTCCGGGCCCAGGGCGGCACCCGCGCGGCCCTCATCACGACGACGATCACCGAGTCGTCGGTCATGTACGCCCAGAACGCCCGCCGGAGCCTGGAGGCTGCCGGCATCCCGGTCGTCTTCGCGGACACGAACGCCACGGTGAGCTCACCGGAGGCCGTGCAGCGGATCGTCGGCAGCGGCGCCGACACGCTGATCTCGCTCGCCTCGCTCGACCTCTACTCCGGCGCGGTGACGGCGGCGGCCGCGGCGAACAGGCCGTTCAAGGTGGCGCTCTCGCCCATCACCTACGACGCACACCTGCTCAACACGCCGATCGCGCGCGCTCTGGCCGGCACCTACTCGACCGTGGGCTTCAGCGCGATCGAGCGGAACCTGCCCGCGCACCGCGCCTACCTGGCCGCGATGACCACCTACGCGCCGGAGATCCAGCCGCCGACGCAGCTGAGCTCCATCTACGGCTACATCACCGCGGACCTGTTCCTGCGGGGCCTGCAGGCGCAGCAGGGCTGCCCCACCCGCGAGTCGTACATCCGCGGGCTGCGCGGGGTGACCGACTACGAGGCGGGCGGGCTGCTCAACCAGGCGGTCGACCTGTCCGCCGGCAAGCGCACGGTCGACCTGTGCACGGACTTCGTCCGGGTCTCCGCCGCCGGGAACGCCTTCGAGCCCGTTGGCGCGAAGCCGCTGTGCGGCCAGGTGATCAGCGGCGCGGCCCAGGGAGGCGCCGGGGCGTCCGTGCCAGCCCGGGGGCGGTGACTCCCGCGGCGACGGTGAGCCCCTGCCGGTGAGCTCGTTCCGGTCAGCCCGTTCCGGTCAGTGCGGCCCAGGCGGCGCGTAGCGCCGGGAGTAGCGGCAGCGTGAGCGCCTGGCTCGCCGACACCCAGCGCCAGCCGGCGGTCTCCCAGTTGGCGGCCGCCGGCTCGAACGTGTCCACCACGTTCAGGACCAGCGTCGTGTAGGACCACTCGCCGTGGTCGTCGACGTACTCGTGGGCCGGGGTGGCCTCACGGGAGACGCCGGCGGGCAGCGGCCCGAGCTCCTCCTCGGCCTCCCGCAGCGCCCCGGCCAGGGCGGACTCCCCGGGATGCAGCGCCCCGCCGGGCAGTGCCCAGGTACCGCCCTGGTGCGACCGGGGATGGCGCAGGACGAGCAGGTACCGCGGATCGCCGTCGGCGGCGGCACGCAGCAGTACTCCCGCGGCGCCGAGCGCGCCCCAGTGCTCGCAGCCGCGCGAGCAGAAGACAAAGCGTTCCATCGGCCAAGCTTGCCTCGTCAGCGCCCGCCTCGTCGGCGCACGCCGGGCAGGCGCAGGCGGCGGGGGCGGGCCGGGACGTCCGACGGCCCGTCGGTCAGGCCGGCGCCGCGCCGGCGGCGGCGGAACACCACGGCACCGGCGGCCGGCAGATCGACCCGCACGCTGTCGCCCCGTGGGGACAGCGACCGGCGCGAGCCGCCCGTCCGTCCGCCGAACCGTGGCGCGTCGGTGTCCAGCACCGGCTTCCACCGCCGGCCGGCCAGCGACGGATGCGACAGCCCGAACCTGGGCAGCGGATCGTTGTTCAGGCTGACCACGACCAGGATCTCCTCGCCGCGGTCCCAGCGGCGGAACGCCAGCACCCGCGCGGTGTCGTCGGCGCCGACCAGTTCGACCGTGCGCGAGCGCAGCGCCGGGCTGCCCAGCCGCAGCGTGACGAGCGCCCGATAGCAGGCGAACAGCTCGGCGCCCTCGCCCGCGCGCAGCCCGGCGAGGTCCTCCTTGGCCTCGGCGAACCCGTCGTGGGTGTAGGCCCGCCGGGCTCCCACCTCGTCGCCCATGAGGAACATCGGCGTGCCGGGCGAAAGCAGGGTCAGCGCCGCGGCGCAGCGCAGCCGCGCGAACGCGAACCAGGCCGTGTCGCCGTGCAGCGGCGCGTGGTCGACGGCGACGAGGATGTTGCGGGCCGAGTGCTCGGAGTTGCCGGCCTCGTCGTGGCTTTCGGTGTAGACGACCGTGTGGTCCGCGGCGGCGGTGAACGCCTTGGCGAACAGGCTCATGGCCAGCGGGCCGGCGGGGTCGCGCCCCGCGGTGTGCAGCAGCTTGGCGTACTCCGGTCCCTCGCCCTTGTCGCCGACGAGGTGGTGGTAGAAGTCGACGTACCAGTGGGCGTCGAAGCCGAGCCCGCCGGACTCGGCGGGGCGGGTGACCTCCGCCCAGCCAGAGTGGTCCTCGGCTATGAGGATCACGTCCGGGTCCACCAGGCGCAGCGTCTGGCACAGCTCCCGCAGGAACTTGCGGCCGGCGATGTTCGCCGCCGCAACGGGCCGCCCGTCGGCATGCAGGCTGTTGTAGGCGTGGATGGACGTCGTCTGGTCCACCCGCAGCCCGTCGATGTGGAACTCGTCGAGCAGCGCCACCGCGCTCGCGACGAACAGCGCACGTACGTTCTCGTCGGAGTAGCGCGGCGCCCAGCCCGAGGAGACGTTGTCGAGGTATCCGCCGTCCGGGTGCGGGTGGTCGTCCTCGGCGCCCTCGTACCAGTAGTAGATGTTGCGGCTCGGCGCGGTGCTGTCGTACTGCCAGGCGGAACGCTGCGCGTTCGGCGTGTAGTGGTTGTAGACGACGTCCATCAGGACGGCCACGCCCCGCTGGTGGCAGGCCCGCACGAACCGGCGCAGCGCCACCCGCCCGCCCGCGCTCTGCTTCACCGCCAGGAAGTGCGAGCTGCCGTAACCCCAGGACCTCGTCCCGGCGAACTCGAACATGGGCAGCAGCTCGACGGCGTTCACCCCGAGGTCGATGAGGTGGTCGACGAACGCGAGCGCGTCGGCGAACGTGCCGGCCCCGGTGTGCCCGAAGCCCAGCGCGCCCACGTGCAGCTCGTAGATGACCAGGTCCTCGACCCGCCGGGGGACGGGTCGGGCCGGGTCGAACTCGTCGGCCCAGAACCGCTCGTCGTCCCGGGTGTCGACGACGACCGAGCAGCTCACCGAGCCGTCAAGGTCCTCGGCCGGGCCGTCGTGGTGGGCGCCGCAGGGGTCGACGTCCCCGGTGCCGCACTGCTGCGCCGAGTACATGTCCGAGCGCCAGGCGACGGACCCGTCGTCGCGGGTGACGCGGTAGAGGTAGCGCCGTCCGACCCAGTCGGCGAAGCCGGGTGCGGCCGCCTCCCACCAGCCGCCGCCGACCTGGCGCATCGGCAGCCTGGTGATCAGCTCGTCCTCACCGTGGCCGTCGTCGGCGATGTAGCCGCCGGGCCCGGCGAAGGCCACCTCGACGGCGAGCGCGTGCGGCGCCCAGACCCGGAACCGGATCCGTTCCCGGGCGTCCGAGCTGACGGCGGCGCCTGAGCCGCTGTGGCCGCTGGGGCCGCCTGAGCCGCCGCCCGTGCTGACCGTGCTGACCGGGCTGCCCAGGTCTCTCGAGCCGACGGGCAGGACGCGCCGGGCGCCGTTGTGCCGGTGGGCGGCCAGGCGGAACTCCGCGCGCACCACCGGCCCGCACCCCGGGCCGACCTCGAACCGCCGGACCTGCTCCGTCGCCCCGGGATCCGGGACCTCGGCGGGGATCCCCCACACCTGCGAGCCGTCGGGACGGGTCAGCCAGACGCCCCAGTCGAAGGTCCGGGAGACGCTCGCGTCCACCGTGACGGTGGCCCGGTAGGCGGCGCAGCCGTCCTCGGCGGTGAACTCCTCCATCGGCGTGGACGACCAGCTCCCCGCCTGCAGCCCGTGCTCGTCCCAGCTCCCGACCAGCCGGGCCCCGTTCGCGATCCGCCGGCCGACGCCGGTGTGGTAGACGACGTCCACGCGGACGGCGCCGGTGGCGGGTGACGGGCCCACATGCCGGTCGGCGCCATGCTCTGTCGTCACGTCGTCCCATCGGTAGACCTCGGCCGGCGCTCGCGGCCTGCCATGTCTGCCCAAGAATGTCACGTTTCGTGCCGTCAACGGCGTGGCGGGTTCACCCGTCCGGATGACGCGGCGCCATCTGGTGACCGGGCCGGGGGACGCTGGCCGGAGCGCCCGCCGGAGCGCCCGCCGGGGTCCGCCCGCGCAGGTAGGCGGCGATCGCGACGCTGGTCACCGCCGCCCACGCGCACCACAGCGAGGTCACCGCCTCGGTCGAGACCCAGGCGAGGACGGCGACCGCGAGCAGGTTCGCCGCGCCGAACCAGCGCAGGAACGGCCGCCCGGAGAGCAGCAGCACCCCGCAGGTGCTCACCAGGTAGAGCGCGATCGGCACCGAGCCCATCCACAGGTGCACCGTGTAGGTGATGTGGCGTTCGTCGGCGTGGGCCCGGACCGGGCCGGTGACCAGCGCGAACGCCAGCCAGCCGGCGCACACCGCGCCCGCCGCGAGCGCCGCCGCCCCGGCGCGGCGGCGGGCGGGCACCCGCTCCAGCGCCAGCACCGCCACCGGGACGTACAAGGGAAGGATCACGAACGCGAACGCGAGGTACACCGCGGTCGCCGCCGTCAGCGCCGCCGCGTTCGTCTCGGTGCCACCGAGCTCACCGCGCACGCCCCACCAGACGAACGCCTCCGTCAGCGTGTGCGCCGCGAACAGCACGGGGAGTGCCGCCATCGGCCAGGCGGCGCGCTTGGGGACGTGGCGCAGGGCGTCCACCCCCACCGCTCCGATGATCGCCGCCGCCGCCACGTCCGCCTCGGGTGAGAAGCACATCGGGCCTCCGCTCATCCGGTCCGGCCGGCAGGCCGGTGTTTGTCCGCTCTTGAACGGCTATTACCAGGTCCGGCCCGCCGCTGTCCCGGGAACGGCTTCGCGCGCACGCGTCGGCGCTGTTCCCCGTGGATCTCCACGGGGAACAGCGCCGACGGCTGGTGCGGATCAGATCGACGTCACGTCACGTGACGCCTGGTTGGCGCGGTCGCTACTCGCCCAGGGCCGCGGCCGAGTCGAGCGGGGCGCCGGAACCGGACGTCCCGCCCGCCACGTAGACGCGGCCGTCGCCACCGGTGGCCGCGCCGTGGCCGGAGCGCGCGGTGAGGGCGCTGCTCGCACCCGCGGACCAGCGGTCGCCGTCCGGGGTGAACACCTGGGTGGAGCCGACGGTGTCGCCGTCGCTGTCCCGCCCGCCGACGACGTAGACCCGGCCGTCCGGCCCGGTCGCGCCCGCGGCCTCGGAGACACCCGTCGGCAGGTCGGCCACCTTCGCCCAGGAGCCGTCCGCCGAACCCGAGCCCGGCGTGTAGGCGTAGGCGTCGGACGACGCGGAGCTGCCGTCGCTGCCGCCCGCGGCGAGAATCCGCCCGTCCGGCAGGCCGACCAGCACCGGTGCACCGGCACCGGACGGCGGCGCACCGCCCGTCGTCCAGTCACCGGAGTCGGGGTCGTAGACCGCCAGGGTCGTCGCGTCGAGGACGTAGATCTTCCCGTCGGTGCCGCGGGTGGCGCTCGGCGTGCCCATCGGGCGGGGCAGCGACGGGCCCTCCGTCCAGTCACCGCTCGACGGCGTGTACACCTCGACGGTGTCGGTCGGGGTGCCGCCGCCGGTCTGGCCGCCGATCGCGTAGATCCGGCCGTCGGTGTCGGTCGCGGCGGCCAGGTGGTCGCGCGCGGTCGGCAGGGCCGGGGCGTTCGACCAGGCGTCCCGCTTCGGGTCGTAGACCTGGACGGTGTCAACCGGGGCGCCGGCCACAGTCGCACCGCCGGTCGTCCCGCCGCCCGTCGCGCCGGTCGGCGTGGCGGTCGGCGTGCCGCCGCCGGCCGGCGAGGTCGGCGTGGCGGTCGGCGTGCGGGACGTCGTGGGTGTCGTTGGCGTGCTCGGGGTCGTCGGCGTCGTCGTGGGCGACACACCCCCGTTGTTGAAGGCGGCCGGGGTCAGCCGCACCCCCGGGCTCGGCGTCGAACCGCCCTCGTCGCCGGGTGACCCGGTCGCGGTCGGCGTGGCGGTCGGCGTGGCGGTCGGCGTCGCGGTCGGTGTCGGGGTGGCTGTCCGGCTGGGGGTCGCCGAGCCGCTGGGCGTCGACG